>NZ_JCACKG010000095.1:0-13951 GCF_059505265.1 Myxacorys chilensis
CTCAACGTAGTGCAGCAATCGTTTTCTCAGCTTCACCAAAAGCTCGGAAGAGCCGTACTTAGACCTCAAAGTTGGCAAGGCAGACGGCAAAGCATTTCTGTCTCAAGAGCAGGCGGATTTACTGCGATCGCTGCGTTCTCATGTGTTGGAGACAAGCAAAATGGAGGGCTTTGCTAACAGTAATAGTGGAGAGTTAACCGTTGCTAATCCATCCAACCTGACTGAATCTACTGCATCAAGGGCTGAGGAAGCGACCATTGAGAACGACTTAGGCAAGCAGATTTTTCGAGCCGCCGCAGAATTAAAAGTCTCGGAACTAGCGATGATGCCTGCGATCGTGTGAGAAGTGGCAAACCGCATGACGAAGGAGGACTTACCCGAAGACCTCAAACAGAAGATTGATCAGACCGAGGAGGCAACCCGCCCAAATTTTCATCCAGGGGCGATCGCCGACAATCTGATTCAACAATTCCGTCAGAGCCGCGAACAACTCGCCTAGATCGTGAAGCCTTCGATCGTGTCTGCGCTGTGATCAATTCGGGTCACAGCGCTTTCTTTAGTCATTGGGGAAGCGGGATCGGGAATTGAGGAGTTCTGGAAGGCGATTTACAAACAGTTTGAGAGTGAGTTGACCTGTGCCAGTGTCACCTATAAGGGCAGTACAAAAGTCTTTTTTAAGTCCCTGGCAGAACAGCTAGACATTCCGACTGAAGCGGTCAGTTTCAATGATGAGTGTGAGGACGGAGGAAAGCCGCTGACGGTCGATGAGTTGAAAGAAGAGATTTTGTCTAACCTCACCCACGACACGCTGATCATCTTGCCTGAAGCGAAACGGCTCCCGGCATCGGTACGGTATTGGTTGGAAGACGCGATTAGCGCAGAGCGCAACTCCGTAGGAACCGCATCAGGTGCGAGAATTGTTTGCTTTAGCCCGGTCAATCTGGGGCGCGATATCTTTCTCTCGCTGTTGGAGGTTGAGTTGGAGTTTGCCGGACGATCGCAGCATTCGCGAGGTGATGGAGCAGGAAGCCAAGAAGTTAGGGTTGTCGCTTAGTCAGTCTAAATTGGCAGAATTGCAGCCTTTAGCGGGTCGTAACCCGATGCTGGCTAGAAAGGTGGTTCAGCGTCAGAAGCTGGGGATGATAGCAAGACCAGGTGCAGCACACGCAATACGTTGTGATTATGCCAATCATTCTCGCGGCGTTGTTTTTGTTTGCGGTGGTGCGTTTCATTGGGTTGGGCACGAATAACAAAGGCTTGTATATCTCGGGTGGAATGGCGCTTACGGTAGCGATGGGACTAAAGCAACTAGGACGGGTGCAGGGGTCGAGGAGAAAGTTAGGGCAGTGATAGAAAATGGCTACATTCCTCCGGAAGTCTTTTTGCTGTCTAGAAAACTGTAGAAAGATGAAAGAAGAATTAGTAATACGAGAGGCTTTAGATGTCACTAGCCCGTCAAGATAGATTTGTAGAAAGCTTGAAGAATATGCAGAGTAAGTACCCTGAGTATTCGCAGATTTTGAAATTTTTAATTGAGCAAGTTCAACAAGGAAAAGTAGCAGCAGTTCAAGCGAAACTTCAACAACTACGAGAGGAAGACTGGTAGGTTACTAATAGGACAGTTTAGGACATTTAAGTACTGTCCCCAACTGTCCTGGATATGCTTAAAGAACTCCGTTAGCTTAGTTATTGTAAGCACAACAGGTCTAATAGCTAAAATGGCAAGATACCGCGGTGACGAGTTTATTCACCAATTGATTCAACTAATGAAATTCTATCCAGAATATGCTTCTGTTCTAGAGTTATTAATCGACCAATTAAATCAGGGCAAAGAATCAAGAATTAAGGAAAAGCTTCAGGAACTACGAGAGGAAGACTGGTATTAATTTCATTCAAATTAATCTCTCTTGAATTCCTGCTTGTAAGACTATCTAGAATCTTATAGGAAGAATCCTAATTAGATAGTCTAAGCATAGTGTTATGGCTTGAGAGGACTCAGGAGGTAGATTCTGGTTGACTTTTTGATCTTTGATGAAAGTTAGTGCTTCTATGTAGAGGGAGATTTCCCGTGTTATAGGAAGTAATGATTCTTGTATAGCGCCATCTATAATTTCCCAGCTTCCCTCTTCCAGGCAGAGATACACTGTTTGTAAATATTTTCTGATTTCTTGAGAAAATTGCTCAAGATCTAATTCATCTGTACTTGTGTCGTTAGAACTTCGACTAAAATTTTTTGTCAAGGCAGCTTCAGCAGCTTCTCTTGACAGGAATTTTCGATTCGCTTTTAACCATTCCATAGCAGGAAGGCTATCTTCCTCGCTTTGTTTCAGCTGACTTAATGCCATCCCTAGTCCTTCGATCAATTCTTTTGCTCGTCCTGAATCAGTCGCTTCTCCACTTTCAATCTTTCTAATAGACTCTTCTATCAAAGCATCTTCTAAAGGCAGCACATCTTTGTCTGCTAGCTTTAGAAAGTTGATAATTGCATATGCCTTGTCTTTATCAACTCCCTCTCCCTTGAAGAAACGCTTAATAGTTTTATCACTAATTTGTAAGCTGCTTGCTATTGCCTCGTAAGTCAAGCGCCCATTCTCGAAGCTTCCTTTTGCTGCAAGGAGAAGTTTAATTCCATCAGGAGTGGCACGAATGCCACGTTGCCGCTGTTGACTCATGAGGATAAAACCTATGGTTGTAGATTGAGATTGAGTAACTTAATGGCTGTTGAACTAAATATAGTATTTATTAAATAGTAAGGGAAAATCGCTGAAACTTATCTGCACTAAACGTTCTAAGAATTTTTATAGTTCATTTGAACTATATTTTCAACAATTTCGATTACTACTTTCTAACGGACTTATCACTTAGGGGGACACAAAAGGACATTTATTCGACTGAAATTACCTCCTAGAAAACTGAAAAAGTAACTTAATGATTTGACCTTTACTGATCTGGTTTACGCGCTTTAGAGAGCCTACCTTGGTTTTATACGAACCAATTAGGAGACGAAAATGATAAATTTGTTCAATTCCTTTAACCGTTTTACGCAGCTACAAATTGACGCATATATCCAGCAAACGGAGAGGTTAAAAATCACGAAAAGGTCATCTCTAGAGTGTAAAATTGATAAATTTTCCACAGTAAGGCAACCGTTTCCAATCTGGCAGATTACTGTACCGCTTGGAGTCGTCCTAATTTTTGCAACAGGTTCTCTGACTGCTTACTTTATGGCTGAAGGTCGGTTGCTTTTTGACTTATACGTGAGTCGGGAACAAATCAAAGTAAGAGCAGATGTAGACAAAAGGGAGGGTGATTTAAGCAGACAAAAGAGTTTAAGGAGTAACGATCGAGATACAGAAACCGCAAGATAAATAGGCTGGTAGTCTTTCTGTAAGCTCCTGAATAGTGATTCAGGAGCTTTAACTAGAGTGAATGGTTTGAATTCTAGGGCAATCTATCGGTAGCCTTTCTCTATGAAAATTGCCACACCTAATGATGTCGATCACCCACGCTACGATCGCAGCCGCTGGAACCTCCCTCACCCTCAGCACCGCAGACCCGATCACTTTGGGACTCGCGCTTATTGGCTCCCAGCTTCCCGACATCGACACTACTACTAGCACAATTGGGCAAATACTCTATCCGATCTCGGCAGGGTTTGAGAAACGCTATCCACATCGCGCAATCACTCACAGTTAATCGGTTACGTTTCAGGACACATTACAACCGCGATCGCGCCTCCCTTGGGTCATCTACTCGCCTGTTTCTCAGATTGTTTCACCAAACAAGGCGTTCAGTTGTTCTATCCAGTTCCGGCGTGGTGCATCAGTGTTGCCAATCCGAAGAAGCGACTGACGACGGGCGGAACAGGCGAGTATTGGGTATTGTCCATCGCACTAGGCTTACTCATCCTGGGGCTGCATATCGGCAGTTCTGGGGGCATTACCGAGCAAGTTACCACAGCGTTAGGCATGACCGACGGCGCGATCGAAATCTATAGAACCCATTTGGGTTCTATGCACTTACTAACCTCTTAAGCATTAGACGAATAAAACAAAGGTTGAGCTTCGCTGTAGCATGGTCAAGCGTTCTCTCAAAGTTCTTGACCAAACTCTTGCACCGCTCCATCCAGGCATTCGAGCGCTCAACTATCCATCGAGTTGCTATGGGGACAAAGCCTGTTTTCCCCTGTGCTGTCTTCTCTGCTTGGGTCGGCTTAGAAGCAAGTTCAAAGCGAATTTTCGTCATAATCTGTGGGTAGAGTTGCTGCAAAGCAGCGATCAGTTTGTCGGGGTGATAGCCGTGGTCAAGCAAAATCGTAATCTTAGGAATATTGACAGGCTTAGCCCGAAAGTAATCTAAATTGCGGCCCAGCAGTTCAATCAATCCCTGGTCGTCCGAAACATTGGCTTTAGTGCAATGGGTGAAGAAGGGCAACCCTAACGTATGGATGGCGAGATGGCGTTTGATGCCATTGGTGCATTTGTAGTGACAAAACCCTTTCGATGCAACACTGGCATTGCAGGTGTTCTTCACGGCTTGAGAGTCGAGGATGAGTCAGCGCGTCCATTTTGGTTTTTTTTGACGTGTTGCCGTACCTGTCCATGCAGAGCCGTCATGATTCGTTCCAGTACCCCTTCAGCACGCCATTGTTTGTAATGCCAGAAGACGGTGGAGTAAGGGGGCAAGACTTTGGGCAAATTACACCAATTGCAGCCATTCTTGAGTTGATAGAAGATGCCATTGAGGATTTGTCGTTTGCTCCAACGGGGTGGTCTAGTTTTCTTCTTTTGGGGCAGTAACGGTTTGATCAGTTCCCACTCTGGGTCAGTTAAGCTGCTGGAGTACACCATTTATTTCTAATCTTACCTTGTCAAATAAGATCCCAAATGGGTTCTATAATCAAAAGTCACCGAGCTATCACGTCTGGGCGGAAGTGAAAGGAATTTGGACAGCAGATCGCACCCGCGCTGATGGCAAATACTTCATCCTTGCCAATGAGGGAGAGTCGTTCATCCTGAGCGATAACAAGGGTGGAGTCTATAAGAGTGAACAACAGATTTTGATCGAGAGAATGGCTGCCAGTCTAGGCAATCCCGCCACAACGCAGCTTACAACCATCACCTTCACGGATGAAGAAATCACACCGAAGTGAGTGAACTCGCCGCCACGCAGCCCAATGCATTGATTCTCCTCAGTGGTTCATTAGCCGTGGACCTGCCTAAAAATATTCAGGTCCCGGTTGTGGCAAACCAATTTCAGACCGCAAAGCTAGCCGATAAAACAATCACGCTGACCTTCCATCCCCTCGAATCGACCTTGCAGCAATTAGCTGAACAGTATGTAACGGGAACTCTAACCGCGAAACTCATTGCCCCACGCCCTCAATGAGGGTACGGCAATGATTGGGTGAGAATAAGCAGGGCAAGTTTGGGGTAAAGCTGGGTGAGCGGGAGATGGATTCGTGGGTTATTGATGATGTCGAGTCCTCCTCAATTTAGCGATTGTTCCTTTGCTCACCACATAAAGAATCAGCGTTGGAAAGGCGAGGTGCAGCAGTAAAGCCAACATTGCTGAAATGAGCTTAGACCAGTCAATTGCGTTCGGTTGGCTCATGCTGGTGAAAATCGGAGGAAGTGCCTCGGACAGGAGAATAGAGGCCCACAATACTGCCGGAATTGCAAACACCAACCAGCTAGAGATAATAATCCACCACGGCATTCTTCCCCTGCCGATTGACCGATAAGCTCGACCTTCGAGCGCAATCCGTTGCATGGGAGCTAAACCAGATGGAGCCGTTTCGGCGACGGGGTAGCTTTGAGAAGCAGGAATGTCAACGGTGTATTTCTGAGGCTGAATCCGGAAGAAAGCGTCTTGTGGAGGGTCTTCAGGAGGATCGGTTTCGGAATGCTCATTCATAGCTCAAGTTGGCAATGAAGCTCTTTGTAAGTTGAGATTCATTCGCTTTCATCCGGTTTCCGGAGTCTGATGCTACTGGCTTCACAGATCGAAACCATTACGTACGGGCACACTAACCCTGATGCTGATTGCCCCTGTCCGTTATGAGGCGATTCCAACTGACTGCTGTTCTTCTATTGATGGCGGGCTGCACCGCACAAGCGCAAAACTCACAACCGGCTCCTTCGCCAACGGTCGCGCCTATCTCGCAACCTTCCTCGGCCCCGCCTGGTCGAGCATCGCAGCGGTTTACGTTGAGACTGACGCTCTCAGCGCCGAAAGACCTAAAGGTGAAAGAGGGTGACGTTGTAGTGGTGAATCAAGTCCTGAGCGATCGCACTCGTGAACGGCAGCGCTTAGAGGCACAAAAGCAACAGCTTGACATCCAGATTCAACGCTTAAAACAACCGATTCCCGCCCCATTGCCACTGCGGAGAATCCCCGATATTGCGCCATTACCAATCGATGCCTTCGACGAGGAACAAGCCGCGATCGCTCAAGCAAAGCTGCATCTGGAAAAGATAGAACGCGATCGCGACAACCAACAGCGCAAAATCGATGCGCTATCCATCTTGCCACCAAATGAAGTGCCTGTAATTGTGGTTGCCCATGAAGGCGAGAAGCTAAAGCAGCGAGATAGCGATATGCAGGAGGCACAATCAGAACTGCGACTGGCAGAAGCTAAGTTAGAGAACGCGAAGCGGAATTATCAGTATCAGAGCTACCAATACTCTCTCGAACTGAGTAAACGGGATATCTCGATTCAACAGCAGCAATTAGAACATGAGCGACAGCAACAAGAGCAAGGGCAACGCCAGCGAGATCGCGACTTCCAAATCGCTCAAGTGACCGCAGGATTACAAAATATCGAAACTCAGTTAGCGGCATTATCCATCGTTCGGAGTCCCTACAATGGCAAAATTCAACGGGTTAAATGGCAAGGGCAAGACAACCAGAATCTTTCTGTCGAGCTTACTCTTATCACTGGCGATTTGCGGAACGTGCCACGCGCAAACACCAGCACCCGCAACGAAGCCACCAACCGCGAGAACCGGATCGAACCTTTCTCCACCGCCCAAACCACCAACGACTAAGCCATCGGCTGAAGTAGAAGAGTCCTCAGTTGAGCCAACCTCCAACGATGAGACAGAATCCCCTACGGCGTTGCTGAATAGCAGGATGAATCAGGCAGGAACAGGGACATCCCAGAATTTGAGATAGTGTAGAAGCAAGCGAATGGCATGTTTCAACATCTCCTTTGACTTGGAGTAGCACAAGGTCTTGCGATGTAATCGTGCTAGGTAGTGGCGCAAGCGTGTGTTTTCGCCTTCAACCCGAGTCATGTACGTCTTGCTAATAATCTGATTCCCATCGGGAATGAAACCTGGATAGACAGACCACCCATCCGTGACGTAGAAGTAGCACTGCCAGAGTGCCACGACTGCCCATAAGGGCTGAAAGGTCTTAGCGCTGTGGTCTCCCAACGTCCACCCTAAGATGCCAGGTCGGAAGTGGTCTACTGCTGTCGGGATCCAGACCTTGTTTTTTTCGCTCCGACAAACGTTTCGAGTTCATCGAGTTCTCCCACCTCCGGTATCTGCTCTGGGGCATAACTATCCGGAAGGTTCTCTCCAACCTGCTTGAGCCAATGAATGACGGTCGTGTGATGCACGCCTTTGACCCGCTCAATGGCGCGAAAGCCCATGCCGTTGACCGACATCTTTAAGCAGTCTCGCTTGACCTCGTCGGAATAGCCTCGAACGGTATAGTCATCTAAAAACTGACGATTGCATTCGGCGCAAATATAGTTTTGCTTGCCTCTGCGCTTGCCATTTTTGCGAATGTGGGTTGAGTGGCACTCAGGGCATTCCATCATAGGTTAACCTCCATTCCTCCCCTCATTATGCAACGCCGATTTCCATTGTCCCGCTCGGTTTTGAGAATGGCTTGGGTCGCTTCACGTTGCCCTTTCACCATCGCGCCTTGAACCTCGTTTTGCTGATTGAGGGCTTTGGCTTTGGCTTTAGATTTTGACTTCCGCACTTCCGGTTCTGCTTTTTTGTCACTTCCAGCGGGTTCGGAAGTGGTGGAAGTGGTGGAAGTAAGCAGGGCTGTTTTATTGATAGTAGAAAAACTAAGATCAAGCCACTGTTGATCTGTGAGTGACCATGAGCTTAATTGAGCATCTCAAACAAGTGCGCGATTATCGGACACAACCGCGTTACCCATTGTGGGCAGTGTTGGTGTTAATCATCATGGGGACAATGAGCGGTGCAGTGGGCTATCGAGCCTTGGGCGAGTTTGTCGAGCGGCATCAAGCAGTGCTGCTCGAATTGATGGAGTTGCCGCATCAACGCCTGCCGTCCTATTCGACGTTGCGACAGGTGATGATTCGGATCGACTTTGCTTCGCTGACTCGTACCTTTAATGCGTGGGCATTCGAACAATTAAAACTGCAACCTGGAGAGCACCTTGCTGTCGATGGCAAAAGCATCAAAGCCAGCGTCGAGGACTACGACAGCCGATATCAGGATTTTGTCAACATCGTGTCTGCGTACTGTGTCCGTCAAGGTGTTGTGGTCGGGCTTGCGCCGATGCACACGCAAGCAGGCAGTGAAATTGACATGGTGAGAGTGCTGCTCGAAACGCTGAAATTGCAGGACGTTTGCTTTAGTCTTGATGCGTTGCACACCCAAAAAAACAGTTGAGCAGATTATCGAGAGTGGCAATGATTACATAATCACAGTTAAAGGCAATCAGCCGAAGCTGTATCAGTATCTGCAAGCCCAGTTTGAAAAACACCAAACACAGGATGTCGATAACCAAACTGAACAAGCTCGCAACCGGATTACACAGCGCACTGTAAGCGTTTTAGATAATGTTGAGGAACTCGATACTGCTTGGGTGGGCGTGCGGCGCTTCATTCGAGTAGAACGTATAGGCATTCGGGGTACAGAACCCACGCATGAAGCGATGTTTTATATCAGTTCCGTTGCCGCAGATGCTAAAGTATTTAGCCGATTGATTCGAGACCATTGGCACATCGAAAATCGATTGCACTGGGTTAAAGATGTTGTCTTTAAAGAAGACCTAACCCCAATCTGCTCAGGTCATGCTCCAGAAAATATGGCAATCCTGCGAACGATTGCGCTCAATCTCTTTCGACTGCATGAATTTACTTCCATTACTAAAGCCATTCGAGCAGTAGCGCATGATGTCCGTCGCCTCTTTTGCTTCTTTCAATAAACTCGCTTTTTCATCGAGTCTCAACGCTCGTTGCCGAACTTATTCACAGTAAAGACTGTTATCAATCATTCGAGTCTCGGCGAGAATACAACCAAAAGCTTGCAGAATCTCGATATTTACTCCCTCAGCACCCCGCAGGTTAGCACCCCGCAAGTCAGCCCTGTCCAAATCAGCTTCACCCAAAACAGCCCCTCTCAAATCAGCACTTGTGAAATTGGCATCGCACAGCACGACTTGTTTGAATGCAACGCCACTCAGATTCGCATTGGTCAAATTGCAACCAGTTAAATCACATTCGATAAACATCGCCCCACCGAGGTCAGCTTGACTCAGGTTCACTTGTTTCAGGTCACATCCATCAGCAATGATTCCACGCAAGCGAGCATGACTTAAATTGGCTCCACTCCAATCACCATCCAATCTACTCCCACAAAGATTGACTCCATTCAAATCCCTTCCATTCAGGAGCATGGCGTACTCTTCAGCATATAATCGAAGTCCGCTGAAGTTCCTTTCTCCAGTAGCATAACGCTGCAACAATTCCTCAGCAGTCATAACTTCAACCTTCAAACACAATCATTCCCACCTGAACAGAATTCCCTCAGCGACAAGCCCTATTTCATTTCGACTTGAAGAAAGGGTTTTAGCCGCCTTATTTCTCTACTTCCCCATCAGCGACGTTACTTAGAATCAAGTACAAGAATGGTGGTTTTAGGATAATTCTATTTTCAATAAATCAGCCCTGGTGGAAGTAAGCAGGTTATCAGCAGCGGTACGAATAGCTAGAAGTTCCTCAGAATCAGGGTCGTAGCTGTCTTTTAGGTCAATTCCGAGTGTGGAAGTTACTTCCAGTAGAACTTCCGCCGAATATTCGGCTTCAAGTTGGGCAAGGGTGATCATGGCAGTTGCTGGGTGAAGTGTTGGATTTCACGGTCGAGGTCAACGCCGCACTGCTGAAACTTCAATTTCAAGAGGGCAGGCTGGGTACGGTAGCGCTTGAAAGCTTCACGGCTATTGACGCCGGGACGGGCAGATAGCCAGAGGCGGAGTTTGAACAGTTCGATTAATTCGGGTTGGGTGAAGTGGTAGGTGTGTTGCAGATTGAGGGCGGCGCGATCGGCGTTGAAGGTAAGTCTGTGCCTGACGTTGAGGACTTCACGCGCCTTGATTGCGCTGACCACAGGCAAATCATTAATTGCAGTCACTTCGATCGTGGGCATCGTTCAGGGGTGTTCAGGGGTGAATAAGGGGTGAACGCTCAAGTCAGGGGTGAACGCTTGACTGAAAGGATAGCACAAGATACCCACTAAGGAACCACTAAGGAACTAAACCGAGCTATGATTTTGTCACATTTCTTAGTGGTTCCTTAGAAAGAGCGTAGGATAATGACGAACGAAGTATTGCAATAGCCGGAAATGCCTGAAACCGACGCCCCAAAGATGGAATATATTCGCTTTGCTGTCCCTGCTCCATTGCTGCAAGAGGCGCTTGAACTAGCCGAAAGCGAGGGGTGGAAGCCTGCTGAGTTACATCGAATATTTTGGGAGCGAGGCTTCGCGGCATACGCAGAAGGCAGCAACAAGCGACGGGTCAATAAATCGCTTAGGAAAAAGGACAATGACGACGACTAACTCAAAGAGAATTATTGTTGCGAAACTTGATGAGGTAGTAACGCCATGATCACCCTCGAAACATTAGAACGGTGGCTCCTCATACCCACAGAAACAGAGCGGGTTGAATTTAAAGAAGCTAAGCGACAGTACGACACGACCAAACTGCTGCGCTACTGCGTCGCTTTAGCCAATGAAGGGGGTGGTTATCTAGTTTTGGGCGTGACCGACAAACCGCCGCGCCGTGTAGTCGATTCTCAGGCTTTTTCATCGGCAAGCGACCTCAACAGCATCAAAGCCTTCATTGTTGAAAAACTCAGATTTCACGTGGAAGTCACGGAATTGCAGCATTCTGATGGCCGAGTGCTGGTTTTTGAGGTGCCAACCCGCCCCGTTGGGCAAGCATTAGCCTTCGAGGGAGCTTACCTGATGCGAGTGGGTGAAGACTTGGTACCTATGACCCCTGATAGGCTCAAGCGCATTTTTGCCGAAGACCAGCAAGATTGGTTTTGTCAACCCGCCCGATCCGACGCCAACCCTGATGATGTAATCGCCCTACTCGATACACAGAAGTACTTTGAGCTATTGGAATTACCATATCCGACCAGTCGCGATGCTGTACTGGAACGGTTACAGGGTGACGACTTCATCAGTCAGACAGCTAACGGTCTGATGATCACTAATCTAGCTGCCATACTCCTGGCTAAAAAGCTTGATGCCTTTTCACCAAAACTGGCTCGTAAAGCACCTCGCGTAGTTATTTATGAGGGCATCAACAAGTTGCAGACTCGCTACGACAGGACAGACAACCGGGGGTACGCGGTTGCCTTTGAAGATTTGGTAGATTTTGTCTATTCATCCGCACCGCAAAATCGCTTCATTGAAGAAGTTGTTCGCGAAGAAGTCAAAATGTTTCCGAGACAGGCTCTGCGAGAGTTAATTGCCAATGCTTTAGTGCATCAAGATTTTCTAGCTACAGGAGCTTCAGTAATGATCGAGATGTATAGCGATCGCATTGAGATCTCTAATCCCGGCATCCCTCCCATTCAAGTAGAACGTTTTATTGACGAACATCGTTCACGCAATGAACAACTGGCTGATGTCATGCGCTGTTTCGGTATTTGCGAAGAAAAAGGCAGCGGCATTGATAAAGTAATCGATGCTGCAGAAGTCTTTCAACTACCTGCACCAGATTTTCGGGTTGGCGAGACACGTACTACGGCACTCTTATTTGCTCATCAGGATTTTGCTGACATGAGCAAATCAGACCGGATTCGAGCCTGCTACCAGCATTGCTGCCTTCTATATGTCAGTAACCGGCGAATGTCGAACCAAACCCTACGGGAACGATTTCGTTTAGGTGAGAAATCAGCGGCTGTTTCTCAAATTATCGGACTCACTAAGGAAGAGGGCTTGATTAAGTCAGATGACTCTGACTCTACTTCCACTCGCTATGCCCGCTACCTTCCCTTCTGGGCGTAAGAGTGCTTAAAAGCAAATCGATATAAGTAAATGCTGAAGGGTGAAACCCTTGCTAGATAGGCGTTTAAGTGCTTAAAAGCAAATCTAGGGACAGAGGGTTTGATCAAACTTTAAACCCTTACAAGAAGCGTCCCTGTGAGGGTTTCTGTTAAGCGTCAATTGGAATGAGATCATGAAATCTAATCGCCCTTCGCAAGTTCTCATCATCCCAGTGATCTGAGTGCTCAATCCAAGCGATCGTTTCTGAATCGATTGAAACGTGGGTTTCATGGGGGCAGTTTGGCGAGTTGAAAATAGATTTGGCTAATTCTTCCTGCTGTCGTTCAAGTTTTGTAAGGGTTTGCAGTAGCTCTTGGCGCTGCTGATCTAAGGTCTGGAGTTGTTTGAGTTGGGTGAGTAGGGCCATGCTGCCTCTGCTTCTACAAAGTGTGCGGTATCAAGCGAGCCTTGAGCGTATTCGCTAAGCGGTGGATGGTTGAGAACCAAGAGCCTCACGAGTTCATTGGCAACTCCTTCAGTTTCTGCGCGAGTGCGTGGATGTCAAGCAGCAATTCTGAATACTGCCATCCGTCCGTCTCCCAGAGGGCTTGAGCTACTCTTGTTTGCAGTTGCTTGTTGAGCCAAGGCTTAGCTGCCATTTCCAAAGCCTCCAACCAACTCCCGATTGTCGTTATCCGCCAATTTCTGAGCAATTTCCATCCTCATTTCCAGTTTTGCCACGCTGAACTCGTTGCGAAGCCGATCGAGAGTAGCCGCTATTTCTGCCTGCTCTCGCTTCAGGTTGCCGATCTGATGCAAGCATTCGGAGTAACTTCTGTTTGCTAGACAGCACCTCCCAAACTTTCGCTTTACGCTGAGCCTCATTTTTGAGGGATCGAACTGGATGTCGAGATCGACGACTGATTCTGCACTGATTTTATCGTCGGTGAGGGTAGCGATCGCGGCATTGATTTGATTGAGATGTTGCTGTGCCGCGTAAATGGCTTGGGGATACTCGGCTGTTCATGAGTTGCGTCCTACTTGTACCATTTGATTTCTGCCCAAAATTAGAGTTCAGCTTACAGCGCATTCACGAAATCCGATATCGGCAATGAGCCAAAACTTGCCATCAATTTCGATCACGCCTATGCTGGTTGAGCAATGCTCGCTATCTCCAAGCTTTGTGATGTCTGGATGGCTCCCACCAGGCTTTTGTATCGTACTGAGTGCGGGCACAGGAGTAGCCCAGCATGTTTTGAACGTCTGCCAATGACTTCGGAGACTCATCCATCTGGTCAACTGGCTGGAGGTCAGCGCGACCAATGGTGATGATTTGGCTAGAAAACATTGCAGCTTCAAGATTATGCCGATACTCTGGACTGCTGAAGATTCGAGCGTTATGTTAGCTAGCTAGCATGGCTCCCTTGTTGCGTAGAACAAAATTTCACAGAGTTGGTTGCAAATTGTCTGATTCTCCGGTTTTGCTTCTAACACATCATAGAGCAGCGCGATCCAAAGGAGCTTGGCAAAGCCAATTGCATCAATCGCTCCGACCTCCTCAACAACTTTCTCAAGCTGTTTGATTGCCACAAGTCGTCTCACTTTCTGATGGATGGATTGCAAATTAGGCAGTAGATCCGGTTGTTGTGGGCTTCCTTGAGCCAAATCTCTAGCTCTCG
>NZ_JCACKG010000096.1:0-13658 GCF_059505265.1 Myxacorys chilensis
TATTCAGTGAATTAAGAGATCACCGCCAGCCTAACCTTTCTACCCTGACAATAAACCAGCCCTGCCCAAAATTGGGGGATTTAGGGGGCTTCCCGAATTTATAATCGGAGCGAACTACTTCTGTCGAACTGACGTTAATGTAGACTTTGCGCATCATCCCCCTAACGGTTCAGTGCGTACGGTGAATGACCATCGTGTAGACAAGGGGACTGTTGAGCGGCGATTGGCGCAGAGCGCAACTCCGAAGGAACCGCTGGATATCGATCGCGCAGGACTCGCCGCATTACTTTGTTTGATGCGGTGCGGGGCAAAGCGTCTACTATCACCAGATCCGAAATTTTGAATAACGGGTTGAGGCGTTGAGTGATCGCGGCCTGTAACACTGCTTTGAGTTCTGCGTGCGTTTTTTGAGTATTAGGCGCAACGACGGCATAAATAATCAACTGGCTTGGCCCACCTTCAGACTCAGACACCGTTCCTTGCGAGTTGTGCGGAGTACTAATGGCGGCAGTTTCACAAATGTCTGCCACGGTGCTAACCACTTGTTCAATCTCGGCAGAACTCACTTTAATGCCGCCCAGATTCATCGTGTCGTCCACGCGACCACAGGCGCGATAGTAACCATTCGGCAATTGTTCCAAATAATCGCCATGATGACGCAACGGCAAGCTATAGGTGTTAATACCTGGCTCCTCAACATCACTAGCTGTCTCCGCAAAATAAACCTGATGATGGTCTTTGTTCAACAATTCTGTAGACAGCCCGATCGCGGGAGGAATGATAAAGGCTTCCCCTTCGGTTGCAGGACGATTATCAGCGTCCAGAATGACAAAATCTAAACCCAGCGCAGGGGTTGTGAACGTTGCCGGAATGCAAGGCTGAACAAGAGTGCTTGTAATATAAGCTCCTCCAATTTCAGTACCACCACAGTATTCAATAACGGGTTTGTTACCTGCTAGCGACATCAAGTACAACATGTCTTGAGGATTAGCGCATTCACCTGTAGAACTAAAGGCTTGAATGGCGCTCCAATTCAATCCCTCCATGCAGCGGGTCGTTTTCCAAACCCGCACGAGACTGGGCACTACACCCAGCATTGTTACCTGGGCATTCTGAACAAATTGACCGTATTCTCGTGTGGTTGGTGCGCCATCGTAAAGGGCGATCGTAGCACGATTAATCAGGCTCGCATAGATCAGCCACGGCCCCATCATCCATCCCAAATTGGTTGACCAAGCCACCACATCACCCGGATGAATATCGTGGTGGAGATGTCCATCCACCGCGCATTTAATCGGTGTCGTTTGCGTCCAGGGAATTGCTTTCGGATCTCCGGTTGTGCCAGAAGAAAACAAGATATTGGTGTGGGCGGCTGGAGTCGTTGGCATCGCATCAAAGGTTACGATCGCGCTGAGAAAGTCATTCCACGTTAAGTCACCAGAGCGCAATTCAACGTTTGGGACTGGCTGTTGAGATAGCACGATCGCCAGTGGAGCCTTGGCGTCGATTACTTTGGCATAGAGCGGTAGCTGCTTTCCGCCTCGATGAATAGAGTCTTGAGTAAAAATTGCCTTTGCGTTTGCTAACCGTAACCGAGTTGCAATTTCAATTGCCGCAAAACTATCGGCGATCGACACCACGACACAACCCGCTTTGATGATTCCCAAGTAAATTGCTACCGATTGGGCGGTCATAGGCATCGCAATAGCGATCGCATCTCCTGGCTGAAACCCTAGCTCGACTAAGCCATTTGCAACGCGATTGGTGAGCGCCTGTAATTCGCTGTATGTCCATGTGCAGAGGGAACCGCCTTCTGTTTGAAAAACGATCGCGGCTGTGTCTCCGCAAGCTTGAAAACAGCTTTCAACGATATTAAATTGAGCATTCACAAGCCATTGCGGAAATTCTGCGCCCCTAGATAGGTCAACGATTTGCGTGTAGGGTTTCTGAAAGCAAATCCTGAGCCGTTGAATCATAACCTCCCAGAAAGCGCCCCGATTGTGAGTTGACCAAGAGTGCAGGTCTGCATAGGTGTGAATGTTCAAGTCCTGCATGAGTGCTGCAATGTTGGTTGCCTCAATTTGTTGGGGGGATGGAACCCATGCGGGAGAAAGTTCTTGGTGCATTGCCGCTTCCTCATTGGATGCCTGCTAAGAAAATCCTTCAACGGTGAATTGTTAGTCGCTCAATGTTCTAATTGAATGAATAGGGCAGACGAATTGGAACGATTAATCGAGTTGCTGTAATCCATTCCAAAAGACTGCGATCGCATCCAAGATTTGTTGACCTCCCCCAATAAATTTGGCGTGATCGAACTCTGGTCTAAAATAAACCGCTTCTAGTTCTTCTAAGGTATGTCCTGCGTGTTGGGCTTCCACGCGATTGTGCCACGTGAAAAACGCTAAACGGAGTTGTGGATACCGACTTTGTTTGATCTGGGTCAATCCATCTTCTAGCTCTTGCCAGAACCCTGCTGCCGCCCAATTTTCAACGGCAAAGCTGGCACCTTCAGCGAGATTGGGATCATCACTGCCGTACAGACGCTGCAATTCATCGCAAAAATGCAGCGTGGTTGGGCTGCCGTGCTTGCGCTGACCAATCTCCTCGTAGTGCAAGCCGATCCCTTCTGCCACAGCAGTCAGCCACTCAAAATGAGCCGCCCGAAAGCGACAAATTCCACCATCGACGGTTCCTTCTGTACTAACCACTTCAGGATCACCTTCTCGGTCTTTTTCCTCGTCTGTTTTAGGTGTTTGTAGATTGGTTGCTCCTTCCAGCTTGCGATAAATTACGCCTAGCTCATTCAGCAGAATCTCGCGGCTGGCCCGTGATTGCTGAAGGGTTGGGGAGTTAATTACTTTCAACAATGCCGCGACCAGAAATTGATTCGAGAACACGGAAAATTGGCGAATAAAATGCCGCAACTGCTCATCCGTGGCGTTGCCTGCTTGAAACCAGCGAGTATAAGCATTATTCGTAATGATGGGATGCTGCAAAAGTTCACGATCGACTTGGTGAAGAAAATTCTGAAAGTCATCAACTTGTTGCGGTGTTAACTCCCCCTGCTGCAAGCGCTTCTGAATTCGATCAGAGACAGATAGGGGGGTGGAGGGAGTTGTGAGAACGGGAGCCATAGAGAGGTTTCTCCTTTTAAGACCAACTTGTGAAGCGAATCAGAGATTGCCTGATACTCAAGCAACCCAACTGTAAGAATATTGCGAGTCCTCCAACTCAACCGCTTGTCGAGTGAGGGTCAGCGGACGGAATGTATCGATCATGACAGCAAGTTCATCGGTGCGCTCTTTGCCGATCGACCCTTCATACATGCCTGGATGCGGGCCATGCGGAATGCCATTGGGATGCACCGTAATCGACGATCGTTCAATCCCCTTGCGGGACATGAAGTTTCCCTCAACGTAGTAGAGAACTTCATCAGAATCGACATTGGAATGGTTGTAGGGCGCAGGAATGGCGAGCGGATGATAGTCAAACAAGCGGGGCACAAATGAGCAAATCACAAACCCAGGGGCCTCAAAGGTTTGATGCACAGGCGGCGGTTGATGGATGCGTCCGGTCACGGGTTCAAAGTCGGCAATGTTGAAGGCATAGGGATAGAGATAGCCATCCCAACCCACGACATCGAGCGGATGATGATGATAAAGGTAGGTCGTGATGCGATTGATCTTGCCAAGTTCCGAAGGATCGCGAGCTTTTATTCGCACTTCAAACTCGCCGATTTCGTCGTGCGGAATTAGTGTTTCTGGTGGGCGTAGATCCCGTTCACCGTAAGGCGCGTGTTCCAGAAATTGACCATAGCGATTGAGATAGCGAGCAGGCGGTTCAATGTGTCCTTGCGCTTCGATCACCAACATCCGTTGAGCCATGTTGGTATCTGGCAACAGTTGCCACATCACTCCGGTCGGAATCACCAAATAATCACCCGGACGATAGGGCAACCGACCATACTGGCTCTCTAATACCCCGCTACCTTCATGAATAAAGATGACTTCATCCCCGTGAGCAAACCGATACCAATACAACATTGGTTCTGTCGGTTGTGCGACTGAAATACACACATCCCGATTCGCCATTAACGGAATTCGAGCCGCGATCGCATCTCCTCCGCTCGATACGTTTCCAGTCCGCAGATGACGATGACGGAGTGCTCCAACCTCTTCAAACTCCAGCGCGATCGGTTGCTCTAGAAAAATCTTGTCAACTTGCGTTGGTGGGTGCAAATGATAAAGCAGCGATTGAATACCCGCAAAACCGTGAATGCCCATTAATTCTTCGTGATAGAGCGAACCATTTGGATCACGAAACTGGGTATGTCGCTTGTGGGGAACCGTGCCTAGCTGGTAGTAGTACGTCATCGCCGGATACCGTTTTACTGGATGTCTACAACAGAAAGGTTGAGAGTCTAATTTCTAGCTCCTGATCTAGAGATTGCTGTCTAGAGATTTCCTCGGAGGGCTTGTTCGCGTTCGATCGCCTCAAATAATGCTTTGAAATTGCCTTCACCAAAGCTCTGGGCACCGTGTCGCTGAATAATTTCAAAGAACAGAGTGGGACGATCTTCAACGGGCTGCGTAAAAATTTGGAGTAAATAACCCTCGCGATCGCGATCGACTAAAATTCCGAGTTCTGCCAAACGCTCAATTGACTCATCAATCTTGCCGATTCGTGCTTCTAACTCTTTGTAATAAGGAGTTGGCACATGCAGAAACTCAACGCCTGCCTGCTGTAGTTTTGTGACCGTTTCAATGATGTTGTGGGTGGAGTAGGCAATATGTTGAACCCCCGGCCCCTGATGGTATTCCAAATATTCTTGAATCTGCGATTTCCCCTCTCCTAAAGCAGGTTCATTAATAGGCAATTTAATCTGACCAGAACCGTCTTGCACCACTTTAGACATCAACGCTGAATATTCAGTCGAGATTGCTGCGTCATCAAAGTGAACCAATAGCTGAAACCCCATCGTATCGGCGAAGAACTTCACCCAGTGTTCCATTGCGCCCCGTTCAACATTGCCAACAAGGTGATCAATGGTTTGGAGTCCTGCTTCTCGATTAGCGCAAGGCGCAACTCCATAAGAACCAGGCTGAACTGAATGTCGAGGTTGAAACTGGGGCGCAAAAACACCCCGGTAGTCCTGCCGATCGACAAACTTGAGAATGACATCGCCGTAGGCATGGATCGCCGCATAGTGAAGTAGCCCCGACTCATCTTCTGCAAGGGTCGGCGGTATCACTGCGATTCCTGCGGAGTTGCGCTCTGCGCTAATCGCTCCTCGTGCAGTCACATGTTGGTAAGCATCCACGACATTGGGCACCTGCAACGCAATCACCGCCACATGATCGCCATGCTTCAGCACACTACGAGCAATGGGATGATCAGAATTGAGTGCTGTACTCAGAACCAAACGAATCTTGCCTTGCTCCATAACATATGAAGCAACTTTGCGACTCCCTGTTTCTAAGCCTCGATACGCTGTGTTTGTGAATTTAAAGAAGGTTTCATAAAAACTCGCGGCTTGCCTTGCGTTACCAACGTAAAACTCAAGGTGATCAAAACCGAGAATAGGAAATGAATCAGTCATTAGGTTCCCCCTTAACAGAGGAAAAATGGAAAAACAATCATTTGAAATTAGTAGAACCAACAGAATGCATCAAGAATTATATCTCGATAAAAATCGTGTAGAGAAACAGTAACGTCTGAAACAGCTAGCAGCTTTAAACAACTGTAAATAAAAGTTTGCAATGCAAACAGTAGACAACAACCGGGCTTGAAGCGTCGTTTAGGTTGTAGGGTTTCTATGGCTTTTTAGAATCAGTTAATAAACCAATCTGAGAAGCCATAATTAAATTATAGATTTAACTTCTCAGACTTGCTAGTAATAATGATCACGATCAATCTAAGGGGAGGTTTAAGCAATATACAGATTCCCTGCCCTCTCCCGAAGGAGAGAGAGCCGGACAATACCGGTCTAGCTCTCGACGTTTCAGTTAGTTCATCTGTTGGTCTTAACAGTCAAATTGGTACACCGTTTTTAGAAGCCAAGATTTAGAGGAGGTGCAGCCGAGTGTTAACATCGCTCAAACGGCTTCTCGCGTCGATTGTGGACTATGCCGGACTCTTTCCACCGGCACAGCTAAGCTTACCTGAAGCAATGCATAGTTACGATCGCGCCCACTCTTCTCCACACTCCTGGATGCTCGATCGCTTTGTTTTGCCTGCCACTCGGCTACCTGAGTTCGTCAAGCTGTTGCCAATCTTAACTGAAGAAATGTGTGAAGAAATCCCTTCATCTCAGCCCTGGTCATTGAGTGTGATTCTGTCTAAAAACTGGCTAGCGGAATTGGAGCAGATACATCGAATCACCAAAGCAGAACTTCACTGCAAAGATTCCATTAGGATTAGTGCCTTGGAAGTTGCCCCACTTTCACCCGTCGAGATTCAACAGGGGTATTTAGATCTACCTGCTGAAGTGGACACTTTTTTTGAAATTCCGTTTGATGCTGACTTAGAACCGCATCTGAATATTCTGCAACAAATAGGAGCAGGCGCAAAGCTGCGAACAGGCGGCATTACTGGCGATGCGTTTCCTGACAGTACACAACTGGGTCAGCGCATTCTGTCGTTCGCGAATGCTCGAATTCCGTTCAAGGCAACGGCTGGGTTACATCATCCCTTGCGCGGTCACAGCTTCACTCACGCCTTGGATAAGACTTCTACAACTAGAGTCTCCACAACAATGCACGGTTTTTTGAATGTTGCGATCGCTTCAGCCTTTGCTTACCATCACGCCATCACGCCCAATGAGGCTGCGGCAATCCTTGAGGAGCCGTCGATCGACCCATTTCAATTCAGCGAGGCCGAAGTCAGGTGGCATCATCACTCCCTCTCCCTACGTGAGATTGAGCATTCGCGATCGCAATTCTTTCGCTCGTTCGGCTCCTGTTCTTTTCAAGAACCCATCAACGATCTTTACGACTTGAGGTTCCTATGATCTGCGCGATTGATTCTACTCACGATCCAAGTTTGCGGAGTTGGGTTAAATCAGCGAATCAAGCCGACACTGATTTCCCAATTCAAAATTTACCGTTTGGAGTATTTCAAGAACGAGGTCGCGCTGAAACGCCTCGAATCGGGGTTGCGATCGGCGATCAAATTCTGGACTTAACGGCTTGCCAGCAGATCGGGCTACTTCAGGAACTACCAGAGTCTCTAAAAGCGGCCTGCTGCGCTTCGACCTTAAATCGGTTGATGGCAATGGGGAGAACGGCTTCATTGTCGTTGCGCCATCATCTGAGTCAATTACTCCGCGCAGAACAATCCCCTCCATCTGACAGCACCATCCTTGTTTCGATGTCAGAGGCACAATTGCTGTTGCCTGCCACCATCGGCGACTACACCGATTTCTACGCCTCTATTTTTCACGCCACCAATGTTGGTAAGCTATTTCGCCCCGACAATCCTCTGCTGCCAAATTACAAATATGTTCCGATCGCCTATCACGGACGAGCATCATCGATCGTTCCGAGTGGCACCTCAATCAAACGTCCCTATGGTCAACAGAAACAAGCAAAAGACTCAACCCCTACATTTGCCCCTTCTCAGATGTTGGACTATGAGCTTGAGGTGGGTTGCTTTGTGAGCATGGGGAATGAATTGGGAGACGCGATCGCGCTCGATCAGTCAGAAGACCACCTATTCGGACTGTGCCTCGTAAATGACTGGTCTGCGCGAGACATTCAAGCTTGGGAATATCAGCCACTCGGCCCTTTTCTGTCAAAAAGCTTTGCCACGACAATCTCTCCTTGGGTTGTGACGCTGGAAGCCCTTGCCCCATTTCGAGGTTCTGCGTTTGCGCGGGCTGTAAATGATCCATCCACCCTGCCCTACCTCGCGTCATCTACTAATCAACGCTTCGGTAGCATTCACTTAACTCTAGAGGTGTCGTTGTCTTCTGCGCGGATGCGTCAGGAGAAAATAGCGCCTTTGCGCTTAAGCCAGAGTGAATTCCAACAGATGTATTGGACGGTGGCACAAATGCTGACTCACCACACCAGCAATGGCTGCAATCTTCGTCCTGGAGATCTATTTGCCAGTGGAACGATTTCAGGGAGCGAGGCAGGCACACAAGGCTGTTTGTTGGAACTCACGCAACGGGGAACACAGCCGATCGTGCTACCGACCGGAGAAGTGCGATCGTTCTTGATAGAAGGGGACGAGGTTACTCTTTGGGGTTATTGTGAGAGAGAAGGGTATATCAGAATTGGGATGGGTAAATGTCAAGGAATAGTTGATGTTAAGGGACAACAGCGAGCTTGAGAGATAGATGAGATGCTGGACAAAAGCCACACAAGCAGAACATTAGATAACGCTAGTGGTCGTCAGAACCACCGAGTGCAAGTTGAGATCAAGAAATGGCGCGGTTAGGTTCGCTTAGAACGCGAGGCAAGTTTTGTGCGGAGATGATGCTCAAATGGATGAGGAATCGGGACAGGATAGCTTGTCCACGTTGGCGGGGTGGTTGCAAAATACCGGATGAGTGCGTTGAGGCTGTTGCTATAAGCAGAATGTAACTCCACAAAAGCACACCATGCCGACTCATCATCGCGGATTGTAAACCCTGCCTGCGCCAAGCTTCTTTGGGCTTGCTCAAACTGTTCTCGATCGACTTCTAGCTGTTCTGCTGGAGGTAGCCTAAACAAGCGGTGCAGCTCCAAAACAATTCGGCATCCCATTCGGTGCATTAGATATGCCATGCCGCAATTCTCGGTTTCCACTGTCGTCAACAGGAGCGTGCAAGCATCCAGCATCGCACCCAGTGTTCCCAGCCAAGAATCCTTCTCTAAAGTTGAACGGAAAAACGACAGCACTGGATAGGCGCAGTGACCCTCCAGGATTTCGGCTGCCCAAGCTTCCCAATTGCCCAAATCATTGGGTAACTGCTCCAGAATTTTCAGTCGGGCGTAGGTTTCTAGCAACGTCACGCCCGATGGAGGACTGCCTGCCCGCGCCTCAACTAAATCGACAAAGACTTCGCGGTTTTGCAAAGAACTATAGAGTGAGAATAAAAATGTGATCACTAGCGACATCACAGCCAACCCACATCCTGCTGCTGTTAGCACAACAATACGGGCAACTCCATCTGCAACATAATCTCCGAATCCAAGGGTAAAGAGTGATGTTCCTGCCAGGTAAAAGGCGCTTCCATAATCTTTAATGGGAGGTTGAACTGAATTTCGCAGTCCATATAGAATTAGCCCAAATCCAAACACTAACGCCACAACCCAGACGGTCAGTAGCAGTATCAGCGATAAAGGCGCGAAGAGGCTAAGCAGATATTCTCGGCGTTGTTTGTTGCGCAAACTGAGATACCGCCAAGGAAGCCAAAGTGTTCTGGTCAACCAGGATGACATCTTGAAGGTTCGTGGTGTTCGACGCGGAACGACTATGGATTGAAAGACATCGGCGACTACAATCAGGATGATCAAGAGGCCAAAGAATGCTGAAAACACCACGTTTTTGCTATCTGGTAGGGGTCAAAGGAAAACTGAAAGATGTAGAAATTGTCTTTATCTATACCTCGGTCATTTAATACGATCGCGAACCGCAACGCCTCTATCAATTGACGGAAGCAGATTCTAACGTATGTTTCTATCTGCATTAGAGTTTTAGGCTTCAATGACGACTCTGTGACATCGGAGTGTGATCAAAATAGTCGAAATTTATAGTGTGATCAAAATGCTGTGATCAAAAGTCCACATCTTGATCTTCATCTTCGTTGTCTTCCAACTCGTCTAGAGCCGCCTCATCTAGAGAAGATACTTGTTCTTCAATCGATAGGCTTGGCGGTTCGAGCGAAGGGTTGTCGAGATCTACAACTGCCCCATTAAACGCATCTGCAAGATTGAGGGCGGCTCTGGCGGCTTCATCTTCCCAGTCATGATAGTAGGCTGGAGGCGCGTCAAAGGTTGGTAAAAGAGCGTCTGGAGGCGGGTCGGCGATCGCAAGTTCTGAATCAGGCTGTGGCAGATCCGACCGGGCTGGGTTGGATGGCACGTCTTCAAAACGTTGTTCTGTGCTGAGCGGCTTTACATCATTGTTACTCATGTCAGAATAGACGCTGCTTTGCTCAGTCAGAGCAGCGTTTGCAACAACAAGACTTAATTTAATCTCGATGCCTAACGTCTTTAAAAATGCAGCTTTAATGTTAGCTACTCGTCCTTGAGCGATATTAAACAGTTTTTCTTTGATGCTAACTTGAGCGGTTTGACCATCAAAGGAGAGTAAGTTTCCCTGCTGGCTCAGCAGAGCTTGAATTCCAAGCGGCTGTAAGTTTGAAAGGACTCGTTGCCAAAGTTCTGCTAAATCTTGTTGAGCGGGTGTTGCATCTTGACGCTGAACACCCTCCTCGGCAGGAACGGGCACAGCGTCGGGAGTCGCCGATGAGCCATTGGGCGTTGTGGAACTGGAAGGTGTGGGACTAGACGTTGTGGGGCTTAGAAGCGCGTCTGATGGTGGAGTGAGCGTTGATGCCGCGTTTGGCTCTGCCAAGCTCCCAAAGATTGCCCGTTCCGTCGATTCAACCTGAGCTTTGGGCAGAGCTTTTAGTGAAGGACTTACATTGATGGTTGGTTGGATGCTGGCTGAGGGTAACAATCCTAATAAAGTCACTTCTAACCATAAACGCGGTTGAGTTGTGTTCTTTAATTGCACCTCGCTATCTTTGAGATGCTTTTGTCCTAGCAGAATGGTGCCGATGTTGAGGTTTTTGGCGAAGTCGCAGAGGTGCTGCCAAGTCGGCGGCGTGAGGGCGACTAAATCGCCGCGATCGCGGGCTGTCTTTGCGATCAATAAATCTCGGTAGAAACTCGCTAAATTTTGTAATACGATTAACGGCTCTCGTCCGCGATCCATCAATCTACGGGTTGTGTCGAGAACAGATTCTGGGTTATCGGATGCGATCGCTTCGACTAAGGTCATCAAATCGCGTTCTGGCACTGCACCGACTAAGTCCCACACCCGTTCTGCCGTAATCTCTCCAATGAGCAAACTCAGTTGATCGAGCAAGCTCTCAGCGTCGCGCAATCCGCCTTGGGAGATTTGCGCGATTAACTGTAAGGCTTCTTTGGTGATAGAAATGTTTTCTTTCTGTGCGATCGCGCCCAAATGTTCCACTATTGGCTCTAGTGGAATGCGTCGAAAATCAAATCGTTGACAGCGTGAAATGATGGTTGGAAGAACACGTTGAGGATCGGTTGTGGCAAGAATAAAGACAACGCGATCGGGTGGTTCTTCTAATGTTTTGAGCAACGCATTGAAGGCGGCATTGGAAAGCATGTGAACTTCATCAATCACATACGCTTTGTAACGACATTGAACGGGGGCAAATTGAGCACGCTCAATCAATTCGCGAATGTTGTCTACTCCGGTGTTACTGGCGGCGTCAATTTCAATCACATCCAACGCTGAACCATTTGCGATCGCGCGGCAGGTTTCACACACACCGCAGGGCTGATCTGTGGGTGAGTCGAATGCTAAGCAGTTCAGCGATTTGGCAAAAATCCGTGCGCTCGATGTTTTACCCGTTCCGCGTGCGCCAGTGAAGAGATAGGCAGGCGCAATCCGGTTTTGCAGCAACGCATTTGATAGCGTGGTTGCGATCGCGTCTTGTCCGACGAGTTGAGTGAACGTTTGGGGACGATATTTGTGGTGGAGTGGAATGTACGTCACGGCAATCAATCATCGGAGTGGGACTGATTGATCCTATCAGGGGATTGGCAAAACGGTAGGGAAGAATTTGGGTTTCGCAGGATGTAAGAGTCAAGAATACTCCTACATTCCGCATTCACAGCATCAGCACTTGGAAACATTTCTGCTACATCAGGTTCCAGGCTCACAACCACTCCACCGAAGCTTTTTCATCCAGCGCCTAATTTTCTGACTCCTAAACTCTTCAAGTCATATTCTGACCGAAGTTCATCTTCCAGTTCTGAATTATCCTTCTTCATAGGCTTCCCGCTCAAATCGTGTTACTTTTCTAGCCCTAATGAGACGAATTGAATCCCTCCTCTCTGTATAGGACACAATTACCAAACGCCCTTGGCTGACTCTCCAACAATTTGACTTGTTAGGTTGGGGTTATGCAGAGACATGACATACTGCCTCAATGTTATGCCCGTCTGGATCTAAAACGAAGGCAGCATAATAATTAGGGTGATAGTGAATTCGTAGACCCGGAGCGCCATTGTCTCGACCACCCGCTTCTAAGGCTGTTTTGTAGAATGCCTGAACCATCTCGCGAGTTTCAGCCCGGAAAGCAACATGAATTCTAGGTGTGTTGACCTCTCCCTGCCCAATCCAGAAATTTGGTTCTCTGTCTATTCCAAAAACTGCGCCAGAAGTGGCATCGAACTCTCTTACTAATTGATAACCAAGTGGGGCTAGGGCATTGACGTAAAACTCTTTGCTTTTCTCAAAATTGCTAACGTTAATGCCGGTATGGTCAATCATAACTTTCGCTTTCTACAAAGTTTAAATACTTCCTTGAGTGTATTATCCCAATCAACAGCAAAATTGAGTTGTTGCTTTGACCAGTTTGCCTCAAGGAAATTGTCCTTTCGCCGTTCCAACGACTGGTTAAACCTGTCCCACAGATAGCTTCTAACTAAGATCACAAGGCTTCAATCTTGACGCTGCCACCCTCAATGGCATCGACCTGCAATCGATAACCGTAGAGTAGCGCCATCCCAAGCAGGGGTTCCGTTTCTGATTCTGCAACATAAATTTCGCGGTACTGCCCATCCCAAATTACGGTTGCAGTGTAGAGATCGAACAGAGTTTCGCTGCCATCGCCCAAGGTGACGATATCAGAAGCACTCCAAGGTAAATTCAAGGTGACAATAAGTGCAGATGGCAAAGACAGAAATCCACTGAACCCTGTATCAATAACGGTATCAATCACTTGCTGTTGTCTATTCGCGTTACCAACTACAAGGGGAAGCGTTGCTTCACGACGTAAATTCACAACTCCGTAAATCATTGATTCTGCTTCAGACTCCGCGCCCCAAAATGATCAACGGCGCGATGTCCAATCCGAATCACCCAAGGCTGGGCATTAGGATATTGCTCAAACAGTCGATTAGTTGCGGGTACAACATTCTCATCGACCTCAAAGGCTCCGGTTTCGATGTCAATCGCCACAATTTTACCCTCATTTCCTGGTTCGACTTGCTGCCGAATGCCAGATTCATAGAGCTCTTGCCCACGTCGAGCTATCTCTTCTTTGCTGTAACGTCGTTGGCGAACTGTCATGGGCTTGACCTTAATTTCAGGCGTTGCCCTTTCATTTTAATCTGGGCAATCGCTAGATCAAAGTTTCGACTGCGATCGCACTTTAAATTAGAGCATAATCGCTTCACTGAACCAATGACCTTGTAGTTACTGTTCTAACGAAAGACGCGACATAACGCTGCGCTTGAACGGCGACAAATCACTTTAGGCTGTACAGAAGGATTGCAAAAATCTGCTTCAAGCGAATTGTTATGCTCACTTACGGTAGGTAACGAATTGAATTTTATTACTTGACGGTAATACAGCCTTTTTCGATCTAGTCAGGTACAGTAGCAGCAATGCGTGAACCAGGC
>NZ_JCACKG010000097.1:0-13521 GCF_059505265.1 Myxacorys chilensis
GCCTGGTTCACGCATTGCTGCTACTGTACCTGACTAGATCGAAAAAGGCTGTATATGCTGCGCTCTCGCCGTCTGCTGCTTCGCCTATTTCGCGCTCCAGCTAGTGCTAACATTGCCCCAATTCTGTCAAATCATCGTTTGCTGCAAATCATCAGGATGCTCAACTCGTGACCAATTGAGCTAGCTTCTTCAACTGCCGTTCTAACGTGGCAACTCGTTTCATGAGTGATTCAACTGAGTTGAGGTCAGTGCGCCCCAGATATTAGGCTAATGCTTCTCGCACAATGTCACTTTCACTCTTGCCTGTCTCCTGACACATGCTCTCCATCTGATCTTTCCAAGGATGGGGAACCCTAGCCCCGACCATGGGCTGTTGACCCTTACTCATAGTGTAGTTAGTCCTTTAATGCGTTTTCTGAAGCAGGGGTTGATGATTCTAGGGAAGCTTTATAAGAGGCATACTCTGCCCTGAATTGTTCATAGCGCAAAACTGCATACCGGGGATGGTTGTAGTTCCGACGCTTGCGAACGTTTCCTTTGCGATCGTGGATGACCAATTCACAGCGTTGAGTAATGGCTAGGTTGCGCCCATACTCGATCGCGTCTCCCTGAGTTCCGAAGGTGGCCGTCACCCGATTGCTCCCTTCCTTCTTCACTGCCCACCCGTCAGAGTGAGGAACCACAAATTGATTTCGCTTTGGCATGGATCAGACTCCCAAAAGTTGACGCTGAAAACCGAGTTAACCGCTTGAGCATAGAATTCCCAAGCTGGAATCAGGAGTTGTGATCCTTCGGAGCTTGCGAAGCAATTGCTAACTGAGCTAACCAAGCTGACCCTTACAGAGCAATAGCAACAAGGCGGAGGTCATTCTCAATAAAGGGTAATTTTTAGACCGATTTTTCGTCCGATTGGTGAAAGGCTATCTGTACCGTTAAAATCAGCTTGCTAAAAGAAAAAAGGAGCAAGTCAAACGAAACCATGAAAGTTGATCGCAACGGACAAGCAGAAACTCTCAGCGAAGGTCAACTTGAGATCCTCTTCGCCGAGCTTAGTCCTGAAATGAGACTCATTTTCTCGATCTGCTACTACACGTCTTGTCGAGTCAGTGAAGCACTCAAATTGAAAGCGGGGGATGTCGTTGGCGATCGCATCGTGTTTCGGGCCAGAACCACAAAAACGAAACGAACTCGTGAAGTGAAGATTCCGGTCAAGCTACAAGCTCTACTGAACGAAGTGGATCTGCCCACGTCCGGCTATTTGTTTCCCGTCGTTCCAAAGGACATTTAACGCGTTAAGCCGCAGATTTAGCGCTAAGAGAAACCTGTGAGTATTTGGGCTGGAAGGGAATCTCAACGCATAGCTTTCGCGCACAGGCATTAGGAAGCTGCATGATGCGGGAGTGCCACTGCGAAGAATTCAGGCTCGGACAGGTCACGCGAGCTTGAGTAATCTTGCTTTGTATGTGGATGTCCGACGGGAAGAAGTAGACGCGGATGGAGAACTGCTTTAGCAATTCAGGATTCAATCAGAAAAAGCCCCTTCCTGTTTCAGTCAGAGGTCTGGACTAATCAATGTGCAGTTGGCATTCCCATTTGCCAAAGTGAAATTGTCCCGTTTCCTCAAAACCATGAAACTTCCTACTCTAAGCCGATTCGCCATCATCGCTGCATTTCTGGCTCTCAACGGTTGCACTGAGAAAACTAGGTTGATTCCAACGACTCAGTGTAATAGCGCGATCGCAGTCGCGACTCAAACGTGGGAAGTGAACTACTACATCAACAAAACCAGCGGTGGGTTGAATACGCAACGAAAGCAAGCCTTTCAAAGGAATACCCTCACCAATCTCAATGGTGAGAGACCTGTCGATGGAGTGTCCAGTGATGACAACGGAATTTGGTGGGCTGCTCTGCCTTCTCGTCCGACTGCCGATGAAGTGGATCAGCATCGCCAACTTCAGGAACAGAACGATCCGCCCCTATTGCAGCGTGCTGTCGATTACCAACTGCGCTGTGAGAATAGAGTGCTTAAAACGGATGCTCTAACATATCGAGAAGCATCAAGGGGAATCCGTTCAGGTCAAGCGATTCGAGTCAACTATATTGGCAACCAAGCGTTGGAGATCGAAGCGAATGAGCAACCGTGACTTTGTGGGTGATTATAATCTTTACAAGTCAAAAACGCTTGATATACGTGTTCTTGATATCTAGATACCTACACTTCTAGACATTCTGATTTAAGTCTTGTATTCTCTGCTTATCAAATTTAGATACCCCCCATGCAAACTTGCTCCTGTATCTCGCTCTCCGGTGGACAAGGCAAGACAACCAGCATCTTTTTCACAGCATTGCTCCTGGCTCAACAAGGGAAAAAAGTCCTCGCGATCGACTCTGACCCCCAAGCCAATCTCACCTTTTACCTCAATCACAAGGTACAGCCGAGTCAGCCAAGTTTGTTCGAGGTGCTGACGGACAAGTGAAAACTGAGGATGGAATCTACCCGACTGGCTATGAGAATCTATTTGTGATTCCTGCCGATCGCGGCTTATTCAAAATCTCAGATTTCCTTAGCAGCAGCGGAATAGGCGCATTCATTCTCAAACTGCGGCTCAAATCAGTGGTGGATCTGTTTGATTACGTTCTTATTGATGTGCAGCCGTCGCGATCGCAGTGATGGTTCTTGCCTTGAGAAACCTCCAAGAGCAAAAGACGCTGTTGGAAGGTAGCGATCGTCTGGCAATTTTGCTTTAGCAGTTTGGGAATCACACTATATTCACTCAACAATTTCTCTAAACGAGCAATACGATTCTCCAACGTTGTCGTGATCTGACTAGACTGCTCGATCTCTCCTGTCAGACTTTTAACATCGTTTGCTAACTCTTGCACTTCAATCAAGCGATTTTCCAAAGACGTAATTAACTCGTTAGACACTTGTGTTGATTGCTCTAAAGTCGCATTTTCTTTGAGCGAGGTTTCTACTGTACAAACACGGTTCTCTAAAGCAATCATGGATTGAGTGCGATCGTGCAATTGCTCGATTAAACCAATCACCTTAGGCACTAATTCCTCTATAGCAGTCATTGGCTTGTCAATGATTTCCTCTTCAACTTGTGCTGGAGAAGCCGCTTTGTTCTCTAAGCTGCTGTTCACTAACCTAATTAGCCAATAAGCAGTTGCCATGATTGTCTCTTCAACAACTGCTTGCATCACACCCGTAAATTCTTGTTTCTTAGGTGCATCTAAGCCTTGTTGAGTATCTTTAGGTTTCTCTCTATTAAAGAAATTAGCAAACGAAACCATGATTATTTTTCAAGTATTAGAGATGTACTATTATAAATCGCTTAATTTCTGCAAACCTCAATTTGAAACACACTCAAATTGCACTTAAGCTTGACCAAGGTGCAATTCAGATGTGCCTTAACTTAGTAGCGTTCTAGAATGTATGGCGAATTCACTTAGAAGGTGTATCTTGAGCAACAGGAACTAATCGGTAAAGCGTTTCTCCATCAGAAGCAGTAGCGATCTGTTCGGTGGATTCAGTTTGTGCATTAGCTTGTGCATCAGCTTGCTTACTGGAGCGAAGAGCATCAGGTTGTTGAATCGTTGCTACAGTGTTTTGGACTGCGCCAACTGTAGTTTCCATCGTTGCATTAACGCCATCAGTCGTATCCTTAACTGCGCTAACAGTTGTTTCTATGGTTTCAGTAACTTCGTCAGCCGCCCGCGTTATACCACTTCCAACGTCTCTAACAGTTTCATTCACACCTACAGCAACACTATTGACTGCGTTACCGACTTCTTTCACAGCTTCGCTAATACCAACTGCTGCTCCTTTAACTGAATTCCCAACGTCTTTGACAGTCTGATTCACCCGATTTACAGTACTTCTACTCGTCAAAGCACCTGCAATCCCGCCCAAGGCTGCTCCAATTAAAATACCGATCGCAATTTTTGAAAATCCATTTTTGCCTGGAGTAGCAGTTGTGTCATCGAATTGATTAGCAGACTCATCAGCACTTGTTTCTTCGGGAGTTAAAAGATAATTATTGTTACTCATGATGTCATTTCCTTAGTATCAAAATTAAGCTGAATATTTTTTGTTTGGGTTGACAAAAATATGATGCAGAAATGAACAGCTTTGAGTTCTACACTGCATGTAACGCTACCTTTTGAGATAGCCATAAACCTAGAATTTCTTCATGCTTATGGCTACCTTATGAGGTGAAAGTTTTCATCTCAGCCTTGCTCTAGGCAATCCTGCGGAAACCCTTGGCAACCAAATGGTTTCACGGTCTTAATCGTTTACTTTGAGTCAACAGTTAGTAAACAGTAGGATTGTCAGGATTGTCTTCCGCAATGATTACAAGCATTTCATCAACCACTGGATCTGAGCCAGCATTCCAGTAATTAGATGGGTCCTCGGTTTGATTCTGCATGTTTTGACTAGTTTGCATGTCAGCATCAGCAGCTGTGCTTTTAACTGAGTCTGCTGCATCAATTACAGACTTCTGCACTTCCTGAGTCGTTTCTTTCACAGAGGCTGCTGTACTTTCCATTGCTTGGCTCGCGCCTTTGACTGCGCTCTGAACTGCATTAGTACTTCCAGAAACAACTTGCTGTACTCCCCCAGCAATGTTCTGCGTTGCTTCCGAAGCTCCACCAACGACAGCGTAGCTCACACCCTGACCGACGCTTTGAGCAGCTTCACCGACCCCTTTAGCAGTTTCACCCAACCCGTGACCGATTGTACCAAGAGCTTTTCCTACACCGTTGAACGCATAGTTAAAGCCTTGCGAAACTCTTTTACCAGCCAAAGCACCCAAGGTAGTACCAATCAGTCCTCCGATCAAAGCTCTAGTTAATATCGGATTCATTCCACCATCAGACTGAGATGATTTAGATTGCACTTTAGTAGCAGTGGTAGCAGTAGGCTGAGAAACTGTTTGCGAACCCACATTTGTATTAATATCTGCTGAACGGCTGTATGTCTGCTTCGTGGATGGATTGGCAGAAATGTTGTCGTACTGAGATTTATCACTCTGAGTAGTGGGTTGCTGATTTTCGCTGATCATAAATTTTCTCCTTAAAAGCAGCTTAATTAACGCTTAACTAATGTGCATTAATCTTCGGCTTGTTCTCTAATAACATACTGATTACAAATAGAGACTTAACTCCTCCTAAGACATAGTTAGTTAAATCTTTTGTGTTGTGAAAGTGACAAGCTTAAGATAAAAATTGTATAAACAAATACTATATTTTTTACTTCTTAAAATGGATTGTATGGAAGTATCTATTGCATAAGAAGATTGAACGCATTATTAAAAAATCAGAGAAAATAACAGAGTTGCTGTTTGGTTTTCTAGCTAAGTATTTTAAGGAGATTGATGTTGTTAACTATAGACAAAATGCTCAATCTACTCGTCTAGATAATCAGTTATGCCGTAATACGAAACTGAGGTGTTACTACGGCGAGGAAGCTTTGTCGATGTTCGTCGTTCCGTATTTATCCTGCTTCTGTGTAAATAGCGTCTAGACAAATGTCATTTTGCTAGAGGTGTGCTGGGGCAATAGGCGTCCTGCTTGTAGGAGATGATGGGTGAGTTAACGCATTTAGGACTATGAAGGCCAAGCAGCATCTAACCCGGAGCATTGGATTTGGAGAATGAAATGAGTAGAGAGTCTTTAAGTCTACTCATTTCAGTACATTTCTATCAGTGTTCTAGACAATCTGGCGTCGTAGAAAGGGAATTAACACCTCATTGACTTTCTCATGCCAATCTTCTTGAGGGTAATGTCCCACTTCATCAAGTTCGACAAACTCTGCATGGTCAACAGATTTTCCCATTTCAATAGACAACCACGGGTCGCGCACTCCCCATCCAATTAGAAGCGGCTGTTTCCAGTGCGATAAGCCTGCTTCGATTTCGGCTGTTGATTCCTTAAGCTGCAAATTTTGAATCATCCTTAATAGCGATCGCCCCGCATCAGAAGTCTTAATCCACGGACGCCGGTAAATTCCTAAATCCTGTTCGTCAATTTGGTATCCGCCGCCGCCTTCTAAAATGCGATCGACAAGTAATGGATCTTGCGTCATCATATCCCCAGCAAGGGGAATGCCCATCTGCCGAATTTTCCACGGCAATTTTGCCGTCTGAGCAATCGGAGCATTAAAAATTGCCAGCCGCTCAACTTGCTCTGGATAACGCAACGCATACTGAATGCCAACTGAGCCTAGAAAGCCTTGAGCCACAATCGACATGCGCTCTAGTCCAAGCCTTTTGAGAAATTGGCTCAGCGCCTCAATATAGGTGTCAGGCGTGTAGGCAAAGTCGCGGCGATCCGGCATACTCGAATAGCCGCAGCCAATCCAATCGGGTGCGATCGCTCTAAATCCCTGTTCTTCTAGAGCAGGCAACACCTGCCGCCAACTGTAGCTCTGAGACACTAAGCCATGTAGCAACAGCACCGGAGGGCGGTCATTTTGTCGCTCTGGCTCGGCATCTCGGTAAAACCAAGTCAGTCCTCCAACCTCTTCTACATTTTGGGTAATTGCCATGAGGTGTCCTCCGGTCGCTGTGTGTTCGAGCTTACCTTTTGAGGGCAGCCCGAAACAAGCGATTAGCGCAACGTGCAACTTCAAAGAAATTGCTCCGCAAGCTGTGAAGGATTGCTTCAAAAGCGATTGTCAGCAACTCATAACATAGTTAAAATTCTGTATCTTAAACTACAGAATTTATCTGATATAGTATTCACATAGCCAAAGATTACAGAGGAGAAACAACTATGTCTGTTCAAGATCAAGCCCGTGCCCTAATGGTTCGTCATCGTCACATGATCCGTAACCGTGAGCAGACTATGTTGAGTCGCAAGGCATCTGAGATGGGAATGCCCGCTGAAACTGCTCACATCGTTTCTAACAACAGCAGCGCTAATTCTGAGACCTACGATCGTAGCAACGTTGGTTTAAGCTAAGCTGCATTACTGTTTAGCAAACTTTCAAGCCAAGAATTATTAGGCGTTCTTCTAGTCGAGGAACGCCTTTTCGCTGAGATTAAAAAAACTTGATTTTTTGTGAAGCGTAGGCGCACATCCGCAGCAAGATTAGACCTTCGCGCACATGAGCGATGTTTGACTCTCCGTAAGTTCGCGGCTGATAGCGAACAGGCACATCGACAATATGTAGTCCTAACTTTGTTGCACCAAACAGCAAATCGAAATCGCCAAACGGATCGAAATCGCCAAAATAACGGCGTCCCTCAGCAATTTTTTCGTAGTCGTCGCGGCGTAACACTTTTGTGCCGCAAAGCGTATCTTTAAGCGGTTGTCCGAGCAGAAACGAAAAGGCAAGACTGAAGAACTTGTTTGCCCAGTTATTGAGCCACGGCATCGCTTCGCCCGATCGCGGATACACGAGTCGCGACCCATTCGCAAATTCTCCTCGACCCGACGCGATCACGTCAAAAAAATGGGGCAGATCTTCAGGCTGAACCGTAAGATCTGCATCTAAAATCATCAGCACATCACCCGTAGCTTGAGCAAAGCCAAGCCGCACGGCATCAGCTTTTCCTTTCCCGGTTTGCTGAAAGGCTTTTAAGGTGAAATGAGGGTGTCCTGCTCTCACCACCCGCTGAATTTCTGCCCACGTTTCATCGTGAGAATGTCCTTCTACAAAAATGACTTCGGTGTGTTTGCCCAAGTGCGGTAAACGCGCGATCGCGCTCTCAATGTTACCCGCTTCATTTCGTGCAGGAATAATCACTGAACAGGTGTCTGACGGTGAGGATAAAACAACCTGTGGTCTGGCAACAATGTATTGCGTCAGGCACAAATGGTTGACGATTGGCAAGTGAGCTAATACACGATTACAGAGAAAGCTAATGCCAGGAATTGGTTTTGGCATTAAGAACCGACGCCCCGATCGCACCGGCAAGTAACCTGTAATTTGCAGCAAATTGAGAACATCAGAAAACGATAGCCAACTCTGCGGCGGTTGAGGACGACGTTGCCCAATTTTTTCAGCAAAATGCAGTAATGGTTGCCATAGAAAGTTATGGAACGTCAGAATTAATCGAGTTCGCGCATGACAAAACGAATGTAAATTTTGCAATACTCGCTGAATGTCGCCCAGATGCCCGATTACGCCTGATAAGACAATAAAATCAAACGTTTGCGCTGATTTAAAGCTTTCAGAATTAAGTGTTTCAGCGTCTAGGCAGTAGAACTGCAAATGGGGATATTTAGCCTTGGCAATACTGATGATAGAAGGCGAAAAATCGATACCAATTCCAAGTTTTGGGTTGACTGCTGCTAACAAGTTTCCCGTTCCACATCCAATCTCTAAAACTCGGCTGTTAGGCGGAATTAAAAATTGATGCAATCGGTCTAAATCCTGATAGTAATAGCGATTTCTTCGACTCCATCGATCCAGTTTGGGTGCAATCTGATCAAAGTGCGATCGCACCTGCTCTTTGAAGGCGTCTTGATTTCTAGAAATCGAGCGTTGTGTTCCAGATTGAATCACAGAATAATGATCAGCAAGTGAACGGTTACTGATCTTCTCATATTAATAAACTCTTAACGATACTTCTAAAAGTTAAAATTTGGCCTAAAGTAATGGCAATCAAGATTGATGCCCAACTGGGTCTTTCAGTTTAGTTCATGCCTCTCTTACAATGCCAAGTACAGTGCCAAGCCCAATTGATTTCGCTAGATTCTAAAGATTTTAATTCGCTTTAGTATGCGCTTGGACTTGTCTTACAGGACTGCATCGTTGTAAAAAAAGTTTTTGCTACCGTGGGTAAAAAGTATGGTGCATTCAAAATCTTTATCAGCCGTCGGATTCGCGCTTTCCCTTAGTCTTACGTCTATGGCACAGGCTCCAGCTGAGGCACAAGCAACCGCATTCAAGCTTCCCGGTTCTGTTCCTAAAGGAACCAACGTCCGGATCGATGGTTCTAGCAGCATGGTTGCCGTCAACCGAGTGCTAGAACAGCGCTTCGAGAAGCAGTATCCAGGCACAAAAGTCACAGCGGCCTCCGCAGGCGCACCGCAAGGATTGCAAGCTTTGGTCAATGGCAAAGTTGATCTAGCCGCGATCGGGCGTCCTCTAACCGCAGCCGAAAAAGCGAAAGGACTCGCCGCCGTACAGATTGGTCGTGACAAAATCGCGATCGTGGTCAGCCCCAACAATCCCTTTACCAAAAGCCTCAACAGCAGTCAGTTCGCCAAAATGTTCCGAGGCGAGATCAAGAATTGGTCAGAAGTCGGCGGTCCATCTGCGCCCGTTCAATTTATCGATCGACCCGCTAGCAGCGATACCCGTCAAGCGTTCCAAAACTATCCGGTTTTTAAGCAAGGAAAATTTGAAACGGGTAGCACAGCCAAAAAGCTCAACGTGGACACGACTGCTGCGCTGGTCAAACAACTCGGTAAAACCGGCATCGGCTACACTACCTCAAATCAGCTCAAAAACCAGTCTGGCGCAAAAGCCTTGCCCATGCAGGGTATAGCACCGAGTGATCCCCGCTATCCTTTCTCACAACCGCTCTACTACGTCTACAACGCAGCGAAACCCAGTCCTGCAGCTCAAGCGTTTCTAGGATTTGCGACTGCGCCTGCCAGTCAAACCGCGATCGCGCAAGCTGGAGTTGCCGATCCGGTTTCTGCAAGTGCAGGCGCGGTGAAAGCAGGTACTGGAGTAGCTGGAACTAGCGCCAGTCCAGCAGGCGATCAGTCGACCTACAACGCTGCAAAACCTTCTAAAGCCAACGGATCTGGCTCTGGTGGTGGCTTATTTGGCTTTTTACCTTCATTCGGCGGTGACGGAACCGCCAATGCGGGTAGAGCAGATGGGCTGAACTGGTGGTGGCTGTTCCCGATCGCGTCTGGTGCAGGGCTGCTATGGCTGCTAGGCAAGAGTCGGCGCAGTGGCAGCAGAACAGGCGGCTATGGCTCTAATGAATTTCAGGAAGAAACGCCCGGTCAGGGCTTTACTCCTCCAGAGACCGATCGTTCGACTGAGCAACTCGGCGCAGGCAGAGTGGACAACATCCAGGAAGATCGGGCAGCGCGGCAGTGGGGGAGGGAGCCTTCCCAAGCTGGCTCTCTCCAAGCTGACTCTTCTCAAGCTAGCTTTGTAGAAACTCCGGATCAGACGATCGAAAGCGACGATCTGATAGGCGATCCAATTGTAGAGATGGGCGACCCAATTGTAGACAGTGCGAATAGCGCACCGCTCAACTCGGCAGGATTTGCAGGGGGTGTGGCAGCCGGTACAGGAGCGGCGGCGTGGTCTGCCTCAGGCAATCGCAATATGGCAGGACGCGGTGGAGAGTCGCGTGTGGTGCTAAAAGCTCGGTCTCCGCAAGAAATAGAAGCGTACTGGGACATTGCCCCCGAGCAGATGCAGTCGTTACGGCAGCAAGGCGGAAACAACCTAGCGATTCGGCTGTATGACGTAACAGATATTGATTTGGATACCCAAAGCCCGCATAGCGTACAGCAGTTTGACTGTGATGAACTGACCCATCGACAACGGCTGGCGATCGCAACGCCCGATCGCGATTATTTAGCCGAGCTAGGCTCCCTCAATGCGAGTAGTCAATGGATTTCGATTGCTCGGTCAGCCCATGTGCATGTCCCTGCTTCGTCTACCTTTCTGGGCCGCACCGCTCAAACTGGTGGTGCAACTGTCGCTGGTGGCACTACTTTGGCAGGTGGTGCTGTCAATTCTGATCGACCGTTTTTAGCTGGGGATCGGGACTCCGCGATCGGGCAGCCTGACTTCCAGAACTGGACGACCGAAGAGCAATCAGCGCAACGCGCAACTCCAAAGGAATCGCCTCAAGACGGAAGCGGCAACGTGTTTGAGGGCCTCAAACAAAAAGCGCCGGACGTTGCTGAAGATACGACTCAGACAGAGAATGCAGCATTAACGGGTGGGGCAGCCGCTGCCACAGGAGCCGCCGCCGCTTGGTCATTCCTGTCCGGTAAGAATGTGGAGAGAACCTCAAGATTAGAGCGGGAAACGTTAGAGCGGGAGCCGACTCGCAATGCCTCTGCTCCGCCAAACGGTTCGGAGGTTGACAGCAGCGATCGCACGATCGATCGCTACGATTCATCGGCTGTGGGCACTAATGTGAGCCATCAAGCGGGCATGTCTACTGCACTGGAAGGACGAACTGTACCTGAAGGAAGAATTGTGCTAACCGCTCGCAATGCTCAATGGGCCTATGCCTACTGGGATGTACCGAGAAGTCAGCGTGCTGCGGTCAATCGGGTGGATCAGAATCTCGTTCTTCGGCTGTACGATGTGACCGATATCAATCTTGAGGAGCAAGCCCCGGAGAGGTTCCAGCAGTTTGATGTAGACGATTTGGCACTCAGTTGTGATCTGCCGATTCCTCAAAGTAACCGCACGTACATGGTAGAGCTTGGCTATGCTAGTGGGCGAGAATACTGGGCAGTGTTAGCTCGCTCGACTCCAGTCCGGATATCTGACCAGTAAAATATTCCTGCTTCAAAATAAGCCCAAAGTGAGGGGGTGTTTCGTTGAAACGCCCCTTCATCTGTTAATGAGAGCTTTGTGAGCTTTAGGAAACGTTCTACATCCTTTGTCGGTATTAGGATTGGTAGACATTAAGAATCATTGCTAGCCAAGCTTACCGTCTGTTTAGTTAGGAACTGCTCAAACGCATACCAGGAGGAAGTTTAAGCGATTTTGGGCAAAGAGATAACGGCGCGATCTCGCTCCCTGCACTCTTCATCAGGTTTCCGTAGTTTGAGACAATGCTGAAAGCAATAAAACCCAAAGTTTCTAAGGGTGGAGGATGAGGGATGAAACAAGTAAGCTTCTTCATTCCTCATCCTTCATCCTCCACCCTTCATCCTTCGCACACGGGAGACAGACGATATGAAATTGGCTTACTGGATGTATGCAGGCCCCGCTCACATTGGCACACTCCGCATCGCCAGTTCTTTTAAGAACGTTCATGCCATCATGCACGCTCCCCTAGGAGATGACTACTTTAATGTGATGAGATCGATGCTAGAGCGGGAGCGCAACTATACGCCTGTCACTGCAAGTGTGGTCGATCGCAACGTTCTAGCGCGGGGATCGCAGGAGAAGGTGGTCGATAACATCGTCCGCAAAGACCAAGAAGAGCACCCGGATCTGATTGTGTTAACACCGACTTGCACCTCTAGCATTTTGCAAGAAGACCTGAAGAACTTCTGCGATCGCGCCCAGATTGACTCGAAGGGCGACGTGATGTTGGCAGACGTAAATCACTATCGCTACAACGAACTGCAAGCCGCCGATCGCAGTTTGCATCAGATTGTTCAGTTCTACCTTGAGAAAGCGCGTAAGAAAGGTGAACTGCCAGAGAGCAAGACCGAAAAGCCTTCGGTGAATATCATCGGCATGACGACGCTAGGATTTCATAACACTCACGACTGTACCGAGCTAAAGCGGCTAATGGCAGACCTGGGCATCGAAGTGAACACAGTCATTCCTGAAGGCGCATCAGTAAATGAACTCAAGCAGATGCCTCGTGCCTGGTTTAACCTGGTGCCCTACCGCGAAATCGGCATGATGACAGCGAAGTATCTAGAGCAAGAGTTTGGCGTGCCTTGCATTGATATTACGCCGATGGGCATTGTAGACACGGCTCGCTGCATTCGCAAGATTCAAGAAGTCATCAATGCCCAAGGCGCAAATGTTGATTACGAAGCGTTTATTGACGAGCAGACTCGCTTTGTGTCGCAAGCGGCTTGGTTCTCTCGCTCAATCGACTGTCAGAATTTGACGGGCAAGAAAGCCGTTGTATTTGGCGATAACACGCACGCCGCCGCACTGACTAAGATTCTGTCGCGAGAGATGGGGATTCACGTTGTCCTGGCTGGCACGTATTGCAAGTATGACGCCGAGTGGTTTACGAACGAAGTGAGCCAATACTGCGATCGCGTCTTGATCAGCGAGGATAATGCCGAGATTGCCGATGCGATCGCGCAGATAGAACCCTCTGCCATCTTTGGCACTCAGATGGAGCGTCACATCGGCAAACGCCTCGACATTCCTTGCGGCGTGATTGCGGCTCCGATTCATATTCAGAATTTCCCCTTGGGCTACAAGCCGTTTGTGGGCTATGAAGGCACGAACCACCTCGTTGATTTGATCTACAACTCGTTCACGCTAGGGATGGAAGATCACTTACTCGAAATCTTTGGTGGTCACGACACGAAAGAAGGCATTACGAAAACGATGTCTGCTGAGTCTAACTTGGGTTGGAGCCGCGATGGTTTGGCTGAACTGAATAAGATTCCGGGCTTTGTACGCGGCAAGGTGAAGCGTAACACTGAGAAATTTGCTCGCGATCGCAACATCCCTGAGATTACGGCTGAAGTGCTATACGCCGCTAAGGAAGCGGTGGGCGCATAAGGCTCTTCTAACTAGGGTGTCGCTAATCGAATAATAACTTAAGTTGCTAGTTAGAAGCGGCAGGGGAAGCAAAGCAAATAAAATCT
>NZ_JCACKG010000098.1:0-12842 GCF_059505265.1 Myxacorys chilensis
TCGCCTTTTAGCTTATTCAGCCCAACTTCACATAATTATCAACACAACCTAGAGTGAGATGAAGACGCGTAAATCTTAATAGTAGAAAATTTAATGGGAACTTAAGTAAGGAGCAAAAACTCAAGGATACAGAACGTTACATAGATTAAGTCTGTTCAAATTCATCAATGTTGAAGTGTTTGAAGCTCCGCCAAAAATCTGAAGAAGATTCGAGAAAACTTGGGTAAACTGGTCGTATTAAAGCGTGTTTCCTTTAATTACATCGAACGCTCTCAATTACAGTGGATCAGGAATGTACGGCTGAATCGTGAACCTGCTGCAGTCGATCAAATAATTACTTATACAAATTTCCTCCCCTTCCATGCCCGATGAATGTTTACAGCTTTGACCACTATTCTGTTCCTTGTCCGATTTGCCATCGCACGAGCGGTGTCCAGTCAGTCAAGCTGATGCGAGGATTATTGACCTGTCCTCATTGTCGATCGCGCTTTGTTGTAAGTGTCAGTGGACATTATGTTCGAGATCCGTTTGCTAAGAAACGGTTGGTAAACGAGAAAAAGCTGCGTCGCCAAAGCCGTCCCTTGGCAAGAATTTTGAGAGATTCTGGCGTTTCTAGGCATTCTCGGTTTATTGGAATTTTGACAAGTTTGCTGATAATGGGGTTTACAATGTCGGTTCTGAGTGGGGCAGGTGGACGCAATCTTTCGCTTCAGAGCTTAATTGACCACATTGTCAAAGTCAGTGAAGTTTCAGAATAAGCTTTGCGTTTCTCACATTCTGAAAAAATCGAGCACTTCTAGATCCTCCTGAAGCTCTTTAAATCAAGTAATTAAGAAAAATTAAGAGCTGAAGAAGTATTTGCTCAGAGATTTGTAACGAAAGTTAAACAAATATCTCAGCTTTTTTATCAAATTGTGTCAGTTATTCGCCGAAATGCTGATCTGGTATGCGTTTTCTGGTAAAAACACAGTTGTACCTAACTTCATTTCAAGAATCGTGGAGTAGGAAAAAGAGCTTAACAAAACTTTATTAGGCTCCTTACTAGACCGCGATGCTTGCGATCGTACCTCCTCTGGAAGTGGCTTTCTAAGCTCGGAGGAGGGCATCTTGGCAAGTCCTCGGTGCCTAAAGATGCTCAATTTTTAAGAAGAGAACACGCCTCAAAGGAGTCTGACCCGCATGTTCACCCACGTCAAGCCCACCATAAGACACATTGCACCTGACGATCTAGGGGCACGATCCTTACTCAAGGTGGTCTATGTCGTGCTAGAGCCGCAGTATCAAAGCGCTTTGTCCGCCGCCGTTCGATCGATTAACGAAAAGCATCCTCACATTGCGGTTGAAATTAGCGGATATTTGATCGAAGAACTTCGAGATGCTAAGAACTACGAAGACTTCCAGCGCGATGTGGCTGAAGCAAACATTTTTATCGCCTCACTGATCTTTTTAGAAGATTTAGCAGAGAAATTAGTCGCAGCGGTCGAGCCTCATCGCGACAACCTAGATGTTGCAGTAGTGTTTCCGTCGATGCCGCAGGTGATGCGCCTCAACAAGATGGGCAGCTTTTCGATGGCTCAATTAGGTCAGTCGAAGAGCGCGATCGCGCAATTTATGAAGAAGCGCAAAGAGCAATCAGGGTCGAGTTTTCAAGACGCGATGCTGAAGCTGCTCAACACGCTGCCCAAGGTGCTGAAGTATCTGCCCATGGACAAAGCGCAGGACGCTCGCAACTTCATGCTGAGCTTCCAATATTGGCTCGGCGGCAACTCAGAGAACCTGGAGAACTTTCTGCTAATGCTGGCAGATAAGTATGTCTACAAAGGTCAAGTGGATGCGGCAGCAACGTATCAAGATCCGGTCACATATCCGGATTTGGGCATTTGGCATCCGCTTGCGCCCTGCATGTTTGAAGATCTGAAGGAATATCTCAACTGGTTTAATTCCAGAAAAGATATTTCGGCAGACTTAAAAGATCCGTTAGCGCCAACGGTAGGACTCGTCTTGCAACGAACGCACTTAGTGACTGGGGATGATGCCCATTATGTCGCGATGGTGCAAGAAATCGAAGCGATGGGAGCGCGAGTCATTCCTGTATTTGCCGGCGGCTTGGATTTCTCGAAACCTGTCAATGCGTTTTTCTATGACCCAATCTCCACTGAAACCGCGATCGTAGATGTCGTCGTTTCTCTGACTGGATTTGCCTTAGTCGGAGGTCCGGCACGTCAAGACCACCCGAAAGCGATTGAATCGCTCAAGCGGCTCAACCGCCCCTACATGGTGGCGTTGCCGTTGGTGTTCCAAACGACCGAGGAATGGCAAGACAGCGAACTGGGCTTGCACCCAATTCAAGTGGCGCTACAGATTGCGTTGCCAGAGTTGGACGGGGCGATTGAGCCGATCATTGTGTCTGGACGGGACGGAGCAACAGGCAGAGCGGTTGCGCTGCAAGATCGAATCGAAGCGATCGCGCAACGCGCTCTGAAATGGGCCAATCTTCGGCACAAGCCTAAACTTCATAAGCGAGTCGCCATTACCGTTTTCAGCTTTCCACCTGATAAAGGCAACGTTGGAACGGCGGCTTATCTCGATGTGTTCGGTTCCATCTACAAAGTGATGGAAGGACTCAAGCAAAACGGCTATGACGTAGAGGATTTGCCAGAAACAGCAGAAGCGCTGATGCTAGAAGTTCTTCACGATGCCCGCGCTCAGTACAACAGTCCTGAACTCAACATTGCTTATCGAATGTCGGTTCCAGAGTACGAAGAGCTGACGCCTTATCACGAAAAGCTGGTTCCATCTTGGGGTGCAGCTCCGGGACATCTCAACACCGACGGTCAAAATCTTTTAGTCTACGGAAAAGCATTCGGTAACGTGTTTATTGGCGTGCAGCCAACCTTTGGCTACGAAGGCGATCCGATGCGCTTGTTGTTCTCGCGATCGGCTAGTCCTCACCACGGGTTTGCCGCTTACTATACCTATCTAGAAAAGATCTGGAAAGCGGATGCTGTTCTGCACTTCGGCACGCATGGATCGCTGGAGTTCATGCCAGGTAAGCAGATTGGCATGTCGGATGAGTGCTTCCCCGATAGCTTGATCGGCACAATCCCCAACCTGTATTACTACGCGGCGAACAATCCGTCTGAAGCCACGATCGCAAAGCGCCGCTCTTACGCGGAAACCATTAGTTACTTGACTCCTCCGGCGGAAAACGCTGGACTTTACAAAGGATTGAAGGAACTCAGTGAACTGGTTGGCTCCTATCAAACGCTAAAAGATTCGGGTCGCGGCGTGCAGATCGTAGACACGATTATGGACAAAGCGCGAATTTGTAATCTGGACAAAGACGTTGAGTTTCCAGAAGACTCGAAAGATTTGACGTCGGAAGAACGCGACACGATCGTGGGTAAGGTCTACATCAAACTGATGGAGATCGAATCGCGGCTATTGCCATGCGGGTTGCATGTGATTGGCAAACCACCGACCGCAGAAGAAGCGATCGCAACCCTCGTCAACATCGCCAGTCTCGATCGCCCGGAAGAAAACATCGTCAGTTTGCCCCGCATCATTGCCAATAGCATTGGTCGTGACATTGACGAAATTTTTCAGAATAGCGATCTTGGCGTTCTCGCGGACGTTCAACTGCTCAATGATGTGACTCAAGCCACTCGTGCTGCCGTCGCAGCGATGGTGCAGTCCCAAGTGGATGAAGAAGGTCGCGTGTCGAAAATGTCGATGCTGACCAGCTTGTTCAATTTTGGTGGTAAGAAAGCGCCTTGGGTTGAATCCCTGCACCAGTCCGGCTTTAAGGCAGTGGATGAAGAACCCCTCAAACCGTTGATCGAATTTCTGCAATTCTGTCTCAAGCAAGTCGTTGCCGATAACGAACTCGGCGCATTGCTGATGGCGTTAGATGGGCAGTACACGATACCAGGCCCCGGCGGCGATCCGATTCGCAACCCGGATGTGTTGCCGACTGGAAAGAACATTCATGCGCTTGATCCGCAGTCTATCCCAACGGCGGCGGCAGTCAAGTCTGCCAAAATTGTGGTCGATCGCTTGATTGCGCGTCAGTGTGCAGAAAACGGCGGCGCGTACCCGGAAACGATCGCGTGCGTTCTTTGGGGAACTGACAACATTAAAACGTACGGCGAATCTCTCGCCCAAATTCTGTGGATGGTTGGTGTCAAACCCCTACCCGATTCGTTGGGACGCATCAACAAACTCGAACTCATTGGTCTCGAAGAGTTAGGGCGTCCACGCATTGATGTGGTGGTCAACTGCTCTGGTGTGTTTCGTGACTTGTTTATCAACCAAATGGCCCTGCTCGATCGCGCTGTAAAAATGGCGGCGGAAGCGGATGAGCCTTTAGAGATGAACTTCGTTCGCAAACACGCGATGAAGCAAGCCGATGAACTGGGAATCAATTTGCGCCAAGCAGCAACCCGCGTTTTTTCCAACGCATCTGGGTCTTACTCATCGAACGTTAATTTGGCTGTAGAGAACGGCACATGGGAAAACGAAGAGGAACTGCAAAACATGTATCTCTCGCGCAAGGGGTTCGCGTTCTCGTCTGATAATCCGGGCATGATGGAGCAAAACGAGACACTCTTCCGCGAAAGCTTGAAGACCGCAGATGTCACTTTCCAAAATTTGGATTCATCTGAAATCTCGCTCACCGATGTCTCTCACTACTACGACTCTGACCCGACTAAGATCGTGGCGAGTTTGCGAGATGACGGTAAGACACCAACTTCGTTTATGGCAGACACGACAACAGCAAATGCTCAAATTCGCACGTTGTCTGAAACGGTGCGACTCGACGCGCGAACCAAGCTTTTGAACCCCAAGTGGTATGAGGGCATGTTGTCTCACGGATACGAAGGCGTTCGGGAACTGTCGAAGCGATTGGTCAACACAATGGGCTGGTCGGCAACGGCAGGCGCAGTAGATAACTGGATCTATGAAGATGCAAATGAAACCTTCGTCAAAGATGAAGAGATGCAAAAGCGTCTGTTAGATCTCAATCCAAACTCGTTTCGTAAGATGGTGACGACTTTGCTAGAAGCGAATGGGCGTGGCTATTGGGAGACGAGCGAAGAGAATCTTGATAAACTCCGCGAGTTATATCAAGAAGTGGAAGATCGAATTGAGGGTGTTGAGTAAGTTTAGATTGCAATAGACCCAGAAACGTAGGGGGCATGATTACTAAATCATGCCCCCTACGTTTATTGAATTTACTAAGATAATTCCTCTTGGGTGTAGTGCGATCGCACCAAGAAAATAGATAAACTGAAACACTCTTAAGGCGCTGTTTCTAAATTCAGTACAATATTGAGCGTTTTCAGCAATTCTTGGGCGGTGTAGGGTTTAGACAAAAATGCGCTCACTCCTGCTTCCATCGCTGCCTTTACTTTGTCACTCGAAGCCAGCCCGCTCACGGCAATAATTTTCACCGACGGGTTCATCCGTTTCAAAATGCTGATCGCGGCGGGACCTGCCATATTGGGCATCATCATGTCCATCAATACAACGCCAACGTTATCTTTATGTTCTGCGTACATCGCGATCGCGTCGATTCCATCATTAGCCACTAATACGTTGTAGTTATACGTCTCTAACGATGTTTTCGTAATTTCACGAATTGTCGCTTCATCATCTACAACCAGAACCAACTCTCCAGCGCCTAGTGGTAATTCGGAGGTTTCTACTTGTTTTAGTTCTGAGCCTTGAATGGCTGGCAAATACACCTTAAACTCCGTTCCTTGACCCACTTCACTGTAGGCATTCACAAATCCTCCATGATTTTTGATAATGCCAATCACTGTTGAAAGCCCTAGCCCTGTTCCTTTACCCACTTCCTTGGTCGTGAAGAACGGCTCGAAGATTCTCTGCAAGGTTTCAGGAGCCATTCCGATTCCTGTATCTGCAACAGAAATAACAATATAAGCCCCCGCTTGGGCATCAAGATTCATCTGAGCATAGGTTTCATCTAGAACGAGGTTTTTGGCAGAAATACTCAGCGTGCCGCCATCGGGCATAGCGTCCCGAGCATTGACGCAAAGATTCATCAGCACTTGATGCAATTGAGTTGCATCCGCTGAGGTAATCCAAAGATTAGGTTCGACGTTGGTCTGGAGATCGATCGATTTTGGAAAGGTTCCCTCAATAATTTGCTTAATCTCTTGAAGCAGATGTTGAACTTGAAGTTTGATCCGCTTGCCTTCGGCTCCGCGTGCAAACGACAAGACTTGATTGATCAAGGCCGCTCCTCGTCTAGCGTTTGTTTCCTGCATCTTCAGAAACCGTTGCGTAGACTCATCCACGTCGCCCAGTTTTAGCTGTAGCAGTTGAGCGATCGCGAGAATTGGCGTCAAGATATTGTTTAAGTCATGGGCAATGCCGCCCGCCAGAGTACCCAAGCTTTCAAGGCGCTGGGCGTGAAGAAATTGCCGTTCAAGTTGTTTCTTCTGGGTAATGTCTGTATTCACGACCAGAATCGATTTGAGTTGTCCCGCTTCCATCACGGCTGTCCAACGGCTTTCAACCAAAATCTCTTTGCCATCTTTCGTGAATTGAGGCAACTCTCCCTGCCATTTACCCGTTTCGACCACCGTTTTCTGAATTTCTTCGAGTTGAGGAGGAAGGGTCTGCCCTAACAGAGTCCGCGCACTCATCGCCATCGCTTCAGCGGTTGACCAGCCGTAGAGGTGTTCAGCGCTTTTGTTCCAAAACAAGATTTGGCCATTTAGATCGAGCACCAAAATGGCATCGGTTGTCACGTCGAGTAGGACGGCTTGTTCACGAATTTTTTCTTCGGAACGCTGACGTTCGCTTAGTTCGGTTTGGACTTGCTGATAGAGTTCAGATTGCTGAATAGCGATCGCTAACTGCGTCGCTAGGTGCTGAAGCAAATTAAGCTCTAAAGTTTGCCATTGCCTAGCGTCTAAGCAGTGGTTGGCAACAAGCAAGCCCCATAACTGATCGCCTTGCACAATCGGAACCACTAAATTTGCTCTGACCTGGAGGCGAGCCAGTAAATCCCGGTGACAGTCAGATAGGTTTTCGGTATCGATGTCGGAAATTGCTTGAATCCGACCTTGGCGATACAGTTCGCGAGTCGCCGGTTGGACAAAAAAGGAGTCCTTAATTCTGGTTCCCTCGATCGACAAAGATTCAGAAATGACAGATTCTACCGCGATGATGCCGCTCCAATCGGGTTCAAAGCGGTAGATGAACACGCGATCGACTTCCAGAAACTGCCTGACTTCAGCAACCGTAGTACTGAGAATTTCTTCTAGATTGAGAGATCGCCGGATGCGCTGAGAAATCTCCATCACAAGCCGCTCTTGCGCCATTTGCTGACGCAGCACCTGCTCGTGACGATTGCGTTCGGCAAGCTCCGCGAGTTGTACGGCTCGACTTTGAGATTCGCGTCTCACTCTGCTACGGTAATCACGAAAAAAGTCAGCTAAAGCAGGTTCGTCGTCTACCAATGCTTGAAAATTATCGGTGACTCGCTGATCTGCTTCATATGCCACTTCGGAATGAGCTTCTACCCAAACATGACAGGTTTTGACGTAAGCGATAAATGTAGTTAAATGTTGATAGTTCACAACGCCTAAGAGACGGCGTAGCTCATGGCGATAATGTTCTGATTGCTCACGTTCTAACGCGATAAAGATAGCGCAGTAGAGAAGACTATCTTCAAGGGCTGAGTTCAATGTTGACCAATTATCGGGCAGGCTGGGCTGTGCAGCAAGCGCTGAAAAGTGCTTCTCTATATCTTGATCTAATGGAGGAGAAGATTCTAGCAACTCCAGTACCGCTTGTGCCGTCAACCCAAGTGGGCGTAGCGTGCAGCTATGGCAAATCATGCAGTAAGGAACGGCACAGAAGCGCGAGAGATATGCAGACAGCTTCTCTTTAAACAACGCTGGCAACGGATTATTCACATAGGCAGTGAGGGTTTGTTGCCATAGGTTCTCTAGTACCTGCGGGGTAGAATCTGCGGGGTCAAAGAAGGGAGGCACAAAACCCAAGGTTGCCTCAATTTCTGCCCTAATCTGCTGACTCGTTCGTCCAGAATTGACACTAGCTTCAAGGTGCAAAGCTTCGTTCATAACTTGAGGTACAACGTCCGTTAGCTTGTATTGAGTCATGGTAAGTGTCAGTTCAACCACAGGATTGAAGAGAGTCCTATTCATAGTTTAGAGGCAAGCTACTTTAGTTGTTTGTTGCCCAAAAGATAAGCGCTTATTCTGTAATGTTTAGTAACAGGATTTGCGGCCATTTCTTGTATCGCTAATTCAAAGAGGGAATCAATTAAGGGCAGTAATTCGATCGCAAATTCTAACTTGGCTACGGAACCATCTGCACCCACCGCCGCTGCATGCGGTATTCATGGCTATCATTTAGGGTCAGGATGAGACAACGCAAGGAGCGTTCGGTTGTCATTCGGTTTGTAAATCAAACGAACAAGTACTCAAATTCAGCAAACGAGTTCACGAACGTAGCAAACAAGTACTCGAACGTAGCAAACAAGTATTTGGATTCAACGAACAAGTACTCGGACGCAACAAACAAGTACTCAGATCCAGCAAGCGGGTTCACGGACGTCGCAAATGAGTAGCCAGAACTGGAAACTAGATCGCCGATCGTCGTAGTTCTATAGAGTTTGCAGAGCTTTTTCTTTGAAGCTGCGCTTTCCGCTAATCGCCTTCTACAAGTTTTCAGTTACGATCGCGCAAACGTATGAGTCGTTAATGCTTCTTGAACAATGTCAGAACAAGCAGTTTCAACATTCGAGGAGAAGCGATTACCGCATGACTAAACCGAAAATGATAAGGGATGAAAAACAAATTCTTCATCCCTTATCACTCAGATTCAGCTAAGCTACGCCGTTCTGCTTGAACCAAGCCTGCAACCGTTTCCAACCTTCCTCTGCGGGTTGCTGACGGTAGCTGGGGCGGTAGTCGGCGAAGAATGCATGAGGGGCATCGGGGTAAACGATAATCTCAGAGCGGGCGGAAGATTGCTTGAGCGCCGTTCTCATTGTCTCTACCGTTGTCACCGGAATTCCGTTATCTTGACCGCCGTAGAGACCAAGGATAGGGACTTTGAGAATGGGTGCAAGGTCAACTGGGTACTGGGGTTGTAGCGGGGTAGAGTCGCCCACTAACCGCCCGTACCAAGCAACTCCGGCTTTCACTTGAGGATTGTGAGCCGCATAAAGCCAGGTAATCCGCCCGCCCCAGCAAAATCCAGTGATTCCTAGACGGGCTGGGTCACCTTTACTGGTTTGCTTCGCCCAAGTCACGGTTGCATCCAAGTCTGACAGCACTTGAGTATCTGGAACCTTGGCAACAATCGGGCGAATCTGATCAACACTACTGAGCTTGGAAACATCTCCTTGGCGCACAAACAGCTCAGGCGCGATCGCAAGGTATCCCAGTTTGGCAAATCGACGGCAAACATCCTGCATGTGTTCATGCACGCCAAAAATTTCTTGAATCACCAGGACGATCGGAAAAGAACTGCCCTTTGCAGGCATGGCTCGATAGGCAGGAATGGTACCATTCGCGACCGGGATTCTCACAGGGCCAGCCGTCAAGCCTTGGGTACTGGTTTGAATTGTTTTCGCGAGAATGGGCTGAACGGCAAGAGCAAAGCCGGATGTTAGGGCTGTAGTTACGAGTTGCCTACGAGTCAGGGGAAGTCTGAGCCGGGAGAGAAATGGACGATCGCTCATAAGTGGGGAAAAGGTTCGGAGTACAAAAAATTTTGGAAGGGCAGACAACTGTGCTCCAAGAAGAGACAGCAGCACATCCAAATTAAGTGATGCAAACTGTCAAACCGCGCTGGCTAAAGCCTTCGGTTGTGACTCTCCTTATTTTAGTGATGCCTTCTGGAGCGAGCAAGGATAAATTCTAAGCGCTAAAAAAGCGATCGCAGCTTACGCATACGATCGCAAATAATCTATTCAAAAAATTACTAATTCACGAGAGTTTTGGCAAAAGGGATGAAGCCGTTCTTCTTACGTTTTCATCCCTCAAAATCAAATTGACAGACCACTAGGGCGCTAACGCATTGCCTCGAATCAGGCTGCCAATCGTCTTCGCCGTAATCTTCAGTTGAGTCAATGGATTCGCTGGAACAACCGTCTTATACAGATAGCTATCAAACGTCAGCTTCTGTACATCGATATCCGCGCACATTTCGACAAACGCCTCACGGGTCGCATCGGAACGGTAGAACACCGATTGCAAAATGTCCAACACCTTGTAAGTGATGCCGTACATCTTATCCCAGCGCTTCAGGTAAACCTTAAGATCGGCTTCGGTGGGAATCCGACGACCTTGATCGGAGAATTCAACGATCGTTTCTGCACACATGCGGGCAGACTTCGCCGCGAAGTAGATTCCTTCTCCCGATGACTTGGTAACGGTTCCAGCCGCGTCTCCGACAAGGGCAACCCGACCAACGACGCGCCGGGGTCTGGGATGCTCAGGAATCGGATGCGCTTCGACGCGGATGATTTTGCCGCCTCTCAACCGCTTAGCTGCTCGTGCCCGGATGCCCGCTTGGAGCTTCTTAATGTCTGCCTTGTTAGGCGACATCGTTCCAGTTCCGACAGCAACGTGGTTGTATTTCGGGAAAACCCAGGCGTAGAAGTCGGTCGAAACGTCGTCACCGACATACATTTCTGCCAAATCTTCGTAGTACGCCATCTTGTCATCAGGCAGGCTGATGCGCTCTTGGAAAGCGATCGCATAGCGATAATCTCCAGCATCAATGGCCTTTGCAATGCGAGAATTCGCCCCGTCTGCACCAATCACGAGATCGACTTGCAGGGTCTGAGCGCTGCCTTCTAAGCTGCCATCCGAGTGATCGGCGTAATGCAGCGTGTAAGCTCCAGTATCGTTCGATGGGATTTCTAGCTTGTGAACCGTGCCGTTGATTAGTTTGGCTCCGAGAGAAATCGCGCGATCGCGCATAAAGCCATCCAAAATCTCGCGACGGCACATGCCGATGTATTCGTCATCTTTGAGCGTCGAACCGATATTGACTTCCACGTTAGACGGAGAAATCATCTTCATCTTGCGAACTTTGCGATCGATGATGTTCTCTGGCAAGTCAAACTCTGCCACCATGCAAAGCGGAATTGCGCCACCGCAAGGTTTGACGTTATCCAACTTGCGTTCGATGAGGTAAGTTTCAATACCTGCTTTCGCTAATGTCTCTGCCGCAGAAGCCCCGGCAGGACCGCCGCCAACAACAGCAACCCGTAGTGCCAAAGGTTTTCTCCCATTTATTAAAAGCTACGAAAGAATCGTACCATGCAGCTTTTGGTTAGGTGGTAGCGTTTTCCTGAAGTTGAAACACAGCTTAACAAATCGCTTCTGACAGCAGAAAAAACAAATTCCCCTCCGCTCAAAATTGAGAGAAAGGGAATTAAATCTAAATACATCTGGCAATGCTTCAGAATACTTAAGATTGTATTAAGAAATTATATTTAAGAACAAAACTCTTGATGAGCATCAAGCATTTCGTCGTCTTCCATCCGAGCCACTGCAATCGCGCCAAACACAAACGCAAAGACTAATGGCATAGGTGATGCTAGAAGGCACGTTCCGAGCAATCCTAAGATCACGCTTACGAGCGCCATCAGACACCAAATGCGCTCATCAAAACTGAGTCCTTTCTCGACCTTAATCGCCCGCAACACTGGAGTTGGAATCGGCACAGGCATTACAGCATTGGGAGGAAATGCCCAATAGCTAGAGCGCTCTCGAAACCAATCAGTCCAGCCGTTGTCGGTGCACCAGTCAGAAATCCATTGATCGCAGTAGTGATTCATGCTTTAGCCTATTTCGTAAAGTGTGGATTCAAAGAAAACGCGGACTAGAATTGATTGATCGAAGACTGTTTTGATACGGTTTTCAACAGACGAACCAAAAACCGCTTTTAGATCAAACTTTTAGATCGAATTGGAAGGACTAGAGAAATCTTTTGCCGTTCGTGAGAGAAGAGCCGCACTGACTCATGGAATTCTCACCAACTTGAGCAAGGCTGATTAAGAATGAGTAGCGTGAACTAATTTCCGCTTCACTGAAGATAACAAACGAAAGAGCGCGATCGCGATCGAACGATAACAAAGTTTACTTTTATGGCTAATTTATGTCTTTTGACAAATTCATTTCTGGCTAGAGGAAGTAGACACAGTAGGGGGGTAAAACTCTAGACGATAGCGGTAAAGCGCAACAGGCGCTTCTCCTGCTTTGAAGTAGTCGGGGTCTTGGGGCGAAAGATAGATAGCCGTAATTTGATCAGCGTCAATCATCCGCGCTTCGTCGTGATGCTGATATGCGGTTGTAGTCTCGACCTGATTTAAGTAAGGCTGTGCGGCTCCGCGAAAGACCTGCTGAAAGACTTCAGTTGTAATAAATTCTTTAGCATTAGGAGTTTCGGTGGCGCGTCCGGTAATAGTAGACGTGAGTTGATAGTCATCTCGAAGCAACGTAATTTGCTTGTTAGGAGAAGTTGGATCAACTTTAACGGCAAGAACCGCGCGATCGCCTAGGTAAGCGCGAGCAATGCTTAAACCGTTGAAAGCGCGATCGGCAACAATGACGGGTTCTTTTTTGGAAAATTTAAGAATTGTTGCGATGGATGTAGAAGCTTTTCGCTCAGTAAAGCGAACGTTAAAGGTAATGGGTTGATTAACGTAAGCGCGATTGCTTTCAAATCCGGGTGTAACAACATTAGGCGCGAGAGGAGCGACGAGATCAACTCAGATCTTGCACCATTCTCAACAGGACTTGCCAAACGCATCAAAATCTGAA
>NZ_JCACKG010000099.1:0-12803 GCF_059505265.1 Myxacorys chilensis
TCAGGAATCCTCCTTGATGCATCATCCTCTATTATGCAACACCGCCATCTTTTGAGATGCGATCGGAGGGGCAACCAGGTGTTCTTCTTGCCTCTAAATACTCCACAAGAATTTGCTGATAGCGCTCTTTACCAAAGATTTGGTAATGCCCTGGATACACCGTTTCAATGGAAAGATTTTGCAAACGTTCATAACTTGAAATGTAAGTGGGAATGTGACTGCAATGAAGTTCGTCTAATAAATCGCCATCGTAAATCACATCGCCAGAAAACAGATCTTGAGCCTGCGAGTCATATAATCCGATGCATCCAGGAGAGTGCCCTGGCAGATGCAACACCTCAAACGCGCGATCGCCTAAATCCAACACATCGCCTTCTTGTAAAATTTGGGTGGGTTCTGCTCCTCGAAGCGTGTATTGCTCAACGGTAAACTCAGGAGTCGGTAACTGATCAAAATGCTCCTCTAAAACAAAGCCTTGTGCAGAGGAACATAGCGCTTCGTAGTCGTCTCCGGTTCGCAAAGCATCGGCTTCTGCAGCGTGAATGGCGCGATGCTCAAACTCGTGCATTCCACCAGCATGATCAAAATGAATGTGAGATGCGATCGCTAACAACGGTTTATCAATCAGAGATGCAATATGCTGACGTAAGCTGGATACCCCTAACCCCGTGTCGATTAGCAGATCGCGATCGCGTCCTTTGATCAACCAAAGGTTAGCTCGATTCCACCAGTAGTAATGGGGTTCGGTGATCAAGTAGAGTAAGTCATTGATTTTTTGGGTAGAAAACCAGCATTGACTGACACGCTTTTCCTTCATTCTCGCAACCCCTCATGATCGATCGATAAAAGCAGTCTTTACGGCTGACCAAAAGATCCTAACGTAATCCTTATAGCGCTGATGCCAGTATTGCATGACACGTTGAACTACGATTAATCCCATCGAATTCAAACGAATGTCAGTTCCTTAACAGTCGCAATTCTAAAATTAATCAGAAAGTATCAGAAAGCAATTGTTTACTACAGTCTACTGCAATGCCAACACGCGATCGGAGGACGTGACCCAACCGATCGCTCCATTTTCGCCGAGCAATACGTCGATCGCCGCTTGATGCTCCTGGGGACTCAAAGCCGCGCAACAATCTTCCAATAATAAGCCATAAAATCCTAAATCACTGGCGTGTCGATAGCTTCCCAAAACACAGCATTCTGTGGTGATTCCTGTAAACAGCAAATGAGTGATGTCATGCTGACGAAGAACCGCTTCAAGAGCTGTTGAAACAAACGCCGAGTGAGCAGGTTTATCGAGTTGCAGTTCTGTCTCTAGGGGCTGCAACTCGTCAATTAAAGCGCATCCTCGCTCTCCTTGAATCAAAAATCGTCCTAATTTTCCAGGAGCACCGAGCGGATAGCCTGCATTCTCGTAGCGCAGTTTTTTGGATGGCGCGGCATCTGAAAGATCAGGTTTATGACTCTCTCTTGTGTAGATCACTAACACTCCATGCTGTCTTGCCCAATCGATCACGGTCTGAATTCGGGGAATGACGTTGCGAACGGCTGCAATATCAGCACCCATGACACTGCTGCAAAATCCGTCGGGATGACAAAAATCATTTTGCAGATCGATCACCAGTAGAGCCGTGCGATCAAGCGCGATCGCAAACGGATGTTGACGAGTTTGAATTAGCACACTAGAACTCATTTCGCTTTTGCACTCAACGCTGTAACAAATTGCGGATCGATAAACTTAGACATATCAGGAACGGCTGGAACCTTGTTTTGATTCTTCAGAAATGTCGCTAAATTGGTCAGTGGTTTCAATAATGACGCATCACTACTGGAATTTTCTAGCAGGGTTAGATTCGTTGCCAGATTAGGAATTTGAATGCCTTGAAGTTGCTGTGCTAGCTCATCTGGCGTCACGTTGAGTTGCTTTGCCATAATCGCCAGCCCTTCTTGAGGATTGGCTTTAAGAAATTCCACGCCTTTGAAATGACCTTCATTAAACGCCGCCACTGCGTTTGGGTTGGACTGGATCACCTGATTGCTGAAAACATACAAATCTGCGATCGCGGTCGGCTTCTGCTTAGAACTGTAGATTACTCGCCCATCTTTCTGTGCTTTCAGTGCCTGATCGCTAAATGGAGAAAACGAGTAGGCAATGTCGAGATCGCCCTTCTGGAACGCTGCCGCCGCTGCATCGGGAAGAACATTGACGATCGTCACGTCGTTCTCACTCAAGCCCGCTTCTGCTAAAACTTGCAGCACGAAGAAATGTCCAATTCCGCCGAGTTCTGCACCAATTTTTTTGCCCTTAAAGTCTTGAATGCTGGCAATACTGTTGCGTGCTAAAACAACATCTGCACCGACAGAGGTATCTCCAACCGTCACAATTTTGAACTCTCCTCCTTTAGCAGCCAAGGTGATGGCCTCTGAGGACACGAGAGCAAGTCCGTCTAGCTTTCCTGACAAAAACGCTGGAAATCCGGCGAAGGTAGATTCAAGGACTTGCAGTTTCAAATCTAGCCCTGAGTCTTTGAAGAATCCCTTCGCTAGAGCAATGTATAGAGGAGTGAAACCAATCCAAGTATTAAGGCCCAAGGTGAGCGCAGTCGTAGAAGAATTAGGAGACGAGGCCGTGCTTGAAGAGGTAGAAGAACGACAGGCGTGCAAACCAACGCTCGCGATCGCGCTGGTGGCAAACCAAAGCGCTTGTCTTCGGGTGAACTGTCGAGTGAACTGACTGTGTTTGAATGACTTGTTCATAGGTGCCGCGTTCAGAGATGAATTGATAGAGATGAATGAGTAGAGACAAATTGAATCACTGAATTTGGATGCATCGACTGTTGCTCAAATCTGTTACTTCAATCTGTTGCTCCAATCTGTTAATCCAATCTGTTAATCCAAAGAGTTAGCAATCCTCCAAAGCAGCTAATCGAGTAAACTCAGGATGGCAACACTAAAAAAGAAACTTCAATTCCACCGTAGAATGTTTCTAAATTAGGATGTCCTTGATCGTCAATGACTGTTCCTTGTCCTGAAAAAATGCGCTGTAGCCGGAAGCGATGGTAGTTCCTCAACAGTTGAGGCAAGGTGATGTAATGCACCTCGTTGCCAAAATAGAGGTCGCGATCGAGTTCGTGTAAACGATGCCAGGGACACTTCATTAATGCATGATGAGCATTGTGATAGCCAAAATTGAGCAACAACAAATTTAACCACCAATAGCGCTGAGAAACCAGATTCGAGAATGTATTTGTTTGTTCATGAGCGCGATCGCGCTTTGGTAACGAAGTTCCAATCGGAAAAACCTCATAAGTATGCTGAAAAGCATCTACAAATCGCAGTACCGTAATCATACCAATGTAGGCTAGAAAATAGAACAGCAATGCTTTTAGAGATATTAATCCTAACGTTATGAATAACGCAACTCGCGTTATCAACGTTAATAAAACTCGCGTTCGTTCAGGCTTGCGTTCATAAATCCGGAAAGGGGCAGAAATCGCTTGGAATCGTGGCAAAAATGCTAATACAGGAATATACATCCATTCCAATACTAACAATAGCATTCGGATAAACGCAGGTAGAGCCTTTAAGAATGCTGCTAGATCAAATTGGCAAAAATCAACGCGAGCAATATGGTGATCGATATGTAGCTTGGTTAAGTCTTGAAAGCGAGCATAGCAACCACCATTCAGCCACAGCATGACATTGCCCGCGATCGCATTCCACTTCATGCTGTCAAAGATCGTTCCGTGCATTAGTTCATGAGTTAAATAGGCAGAAATGATCAGGCTATGCATCAGTAACAAAACGCCTACAGCATTGAACCAGCCGTTATCCTGAAGGACTAGCGCAATTCCACCAGCATAGCTTCCAAAGGTATACAGGAATGCGATCGCATTCCAAACTGGTTTATCTTGATGCAAGAAATGCTGAACATTGGCAGGAGTTAATTCCTTCATACTGCTGCGAAGCGTTGATTGAATTTCCATTATTTAACCTTTAAACAATCACACAAGAAATCACACAGACAAGAAACTACAAGATCACAAAGCCCAGCAGAACGGGGACAGGTGAGGTTCTAATCCATTTGCTCTTAGGGTTCTTTTGCGGACTGCGTTTCCTGAACACAGTACTTTACCGATCGATTAAAGCGATCGCGGTTGCAGATTATTGAAGGTAGGGATTGAATGATGCTAAGACGTAGCTCGGGCTGGGTAATTGTTTTGGCATACGCCTGGTTCAAATACGGCAGGTAAGCTTTGCGATCGCTCAAATGTACCTGAAAAAACGCGACACTTAACGCTCTAAGATAATCCCGACCTGTGGCGGGACTTGGGCCGCGCATAAAGTCTGGTAGTTTATCGATGTACTGATCCTCGCTACTAGAGTAATGAGTCCCCGGAACCAGCACCGCCAGATATTTCTGAGGTGTGTTTACCCACGCAAACGGGTGAATTTGGTCGTCGATCGCAGGACTCATCAAAATATCATGGCTCCCCGATACAATCAGGGTAGGAATTGCCACTTTTCCCATCCCTTCTTCTCCATAAATCGCACTTGTAAGTGGGTATGCCGCCAGCACTGCTTTCACCCGTGGGTCACGGAGGCTTTTCTGGGTAGGGGACAATGATTTTGCATAACACTGAAGCGGCAAAGACGCGCTGAACAAAAAGGTTTCAGGTTGACATTCTGTTTTTAACTGCGCCTCGTTGATTTCTGCTCCCGCGATCGAGAGTGCGGTTGTGCCACCAAAGGAAGCTCCCATCACGCCAACCTTTTGTAAATCGAGTCTTGCCTTCCAATCTGCATCAGTTATTACCAAACGCTCTAGTTCATCCAGTAAATAGGTAATATCTGATGCTCGACTGATGAACTCAACCGGGCTAATCACATCACTCAGTTGACCTGCTAGAAACGCTCGACGATATTCTAAATTGCTACCAATGTGTTCAGGAAGCGCAACTGCAATTCCGTGGGATGCGAGATGTCTGGCGACATACTCGTTATTGAATCGCTTTGCCCCAAAACCATGAGAATAGACAACAAGAGGAGCAGGCTGAGAACTGTTTTCAGGTAGATAGAAATCAACCAAGAGTGGGTAGGGCTTCGTTACGCCTAGCGGTGTAGGCCGACTCTCGTTGATCGTGAACGTCAATGTTTTCTTGATCACCTTGCTCAAACCAGGTTGGCGCAAGTCTGACATGCGAGAAAAATCAACCGAGGCTTGGGCTGCTGCTTCTCGATCCGCTTGTTGAGCGATCGCGCTCACCACCCTATCTCTGTAGCGCGATCGCTCAGCAAACTCCTTGGTGAACTGAAGCACTGCCCTGATGTCTACGCGAATCTCTCGGTTGGGGAAGTGCCGCATCACGTTGATCAGGGTTAACCCATTTGTTCGATCGGCAGCGGCCAAAATTACCGCTGCTCGAATGGCATGAAATCCATTACTTTGGCGATCGCTGAGGATAACCTTGCCCAATCGCTGAATGAGCGTTTCGACCATTTGTGTATAAGCCGCACGAGAGACGACTACTGGGCCGTAATTCAACCGTTGCTGTAAGGCTTGGCGGAGTTCTGCTAATTGGGTTGAACTCAAGCGACGAGCAATAAAGGCAAATTCGCTCGTTACGGTTCCCTTGTTTGCAAACGTTTCTAAATCGTCTACAAAAACATAAAATTCGAGTGGTGCATAGGAAAAAGTCAGCCGCTCTGCACTAGAAGCAGGCTTTGGGTATAATGCAACGGGCAATAGTCCTAGGCTCAGCGCAACTCCGGTTTGCAGTACCAGCGCCATCGATTTTTTTTTCATATCTAACTGTCCAATCCTCAACGCTCATCATCTACTGAGGTTTAATGATACGTCGTTGCCTAGTTAGTGAATGATTTAGGCGAGAACAGCACAGTAGATATTTGCAGGCTAAGTTAAGAAGTCATTCCTTTTTCTCAATAGATTTGTTGGGAAATAAACTGGCTTTGGGACAAAGTTTTTCCAATTCTCCTCCAATTCATGCGGCATCCAGATAGAAGTTCCACAAGCCTGCGGCATTGGGCATCAAACGGTCATCGAAATCAGGCACACGATTGCGATAGACATCCGTTACTGCCCGATATCGCTTGATGCCTGCATAGGCATGTTCACATTTGACTCTGATGACTCAATTCTTGATTCTCCTGCTTCTGTTGTTCGCTCAATTCCTTGCCCTTCGACTTTTTGTGCGGCAGATGAACGTTGTTAAACTCCTTTTGTAATCCTTGAAATCCTAAATCTCCCTCGATCGCAACTTCATCCGGGATGTGTTCTACCAAGCCTGCTTTATCCAACTGCCGTTTGTCATGCATCCTGCCACCTCTTGCCTGAGTCAGCAGAATCACCCGCTTTTTTCGCGTGCTCCCTGTGATGGGCTTACGAGTATGGCGCTTCTTCTTGCCAGAGTAATACTCCTGCTGCTGTGCTGAGTCTTTTGGACGCTGCATCGGTCGTTCTGTCCCATCTAAAATGACTGCTTTGACCTCGCAAAAGCGGTCGAGAAATTCCTCCAGGTTTCGCAACTTGCGCTCTGGCAAAACCTGTTTGTCGCCTAACGTCTGCTCCAACACAGGCAACAGTCCGTCCACCCAGTCCTATGCACAGGAGCGGTCAAAGTCAAACAACACACTCATCAAGTAAACGTGGGATAACATTTGCAGTACAACAGGATGTAAAACAACTTTTCACGACTGATTCGTCATGTTGCTTTTCGTCCGCCTCCAACAGCAGGCTTGCGGTTTACCTCCGGTTTGACTCGACTTTGCTCATAAGCTTGTGCAAAATCGAGCAGGAGTGCCTCAAACGCTTTGCAGTTTAGACCTGTCATTGCGCGTAGTAGGCGATCCTGGTTGAAAATGCAGTCTAGATTCAGCATGGGTAGAACATCGCGCACTGCTGGTTATTATCCCTTGTTTCCCAACAGATCTAATCTAACTCGATTCGTAACTGAGTATTGATCGAGATTGGACACAGACTAACGTCCTTCTTGGAAGAATGCGACATTGAATTTACGAATAGCAAGGATTCAGCGATCAGCGACATTCATTAATGTGCGAAATTACAGTCAAGGTGCCAAAAATTGCCAAGAACGACATCAATTTGCGAATTGCGACATTTAATGTGCGAACGTACAACATTTCCTGAAAGCTGGTGACAAGACTCGAACTTGCGACCGGCTGATTACAAATCAGTAGGTCTAGTTTTTAGAATGCTTACCCTGTAATACTTCTAAGCTTTGCTTCTCGTTGTCTAAACAACTTTACCCCAATCCTTACCCCAATCCTGAATTTTCAGGGATTATTGACAAATTTTGGAGGAATTTGAGGCAAACGCTATTTTATCTCGCAGAGAGATAGCTTTATAGGAAATATTTCTGTAAAGGAAGATTGCGGAAGAGAATCTTTAAACTCAAGCTTCACTCAAGACGATTCTTTTATTTTCCAGCCTTGAATTTTAGCTAGGGCAGCAGTCACCTGTTCTGCGCTAACGGCTGGAAGTCGATCGGTGAAGTAATCCTCTAACCCGACCGCTTCGCTTAACGAGTCATCCACATCATCCAAACCTTCAGCATCGCCCGAATTCACCATCCAATCTCTGTCCCAGAAACTACGATCAACCAGTTCCTTGATCGCGTCATGCCACAATTCGAGATTGTCGGAAGCTATGCTAAACGTCGCGACAGCCTCATCTTCTCCATACTCCTCCTCAGCCGCTTTCCATCTTGGCAACACGTACTGCTCGATCGCACTCCAGACAAGCCGACGATAGTGATATTTGAGATCGGCACCTTCCTCGTCAAACCAACCCTCTCGATTCACCAGAATCTCGTCTTCGAGTCGTACCCGGAGGAAAGCAAACGGAAAATAGGCGGCGGCTTCGAGCGTGTTTGTCAAGCTGGGTGGCTCGATTCCTGATTTGAGCAGAGCCGCCAAACAAGCGTGAAGTAGGACGATCTTCTGCTCAGCGGTGGCGAAGTCAAACGTGTCATCGCCGCTCATGACTTCTAATTCTTCCAAATCGAGCGTCTCTTGCAGCGACTTGACTGCATCTTGCATTGCCGCCAAGTACAGCGCTGCTTCGACCCCTTCGAGCACTCGCTCGCCCAAGCTTGTACGCCATGTCATCCGATCATTCCCTCTGCTTGTCATTACCACGATCGTCAGGCATTTTGATGCAGTAGCACCGATGACTACAAATTATTTTCTGATTCACACAAGTCGTCAAAGTTTCGGTATGCTGCGATCTAACCCTCGTATTGCTGTTGATCGAAACGCTGTGAAACCTAAGTATGTCCTGGATGGTCGTCATACCACGACGCTTGAACTGTTCTACAGCGAGATCGGTCAAGTGTTGTTGGATAGGCAACCTTGGGGCGAGAGTCTCGATGACCTTGATGAAATTCTATCTGGCAATCACAGACTGCTGCCCCCGACGTTCCGATTGGTCTGGTACCATGTGGACATTGCCCGAACCAGGCTAGGCTATGCTGAAACGGTTCGTCAGCTCACACAACGGTTACGCGATTGTCCGCCCACTGTGCTAATAAAGACGGCTTGGGCATTGCGCCCAGCGCTGCGAGAACAGGGACCGACCGTGTATGACTGGATTGTAGAAATTATTGGCAAGTACCCGAACGTAGAGTTGATGTTGGTCGAGTCTGATGAACCGAATGACAGCTAACGGCATGCACTCGCATTCTATGAGTGCAAGGCAAAACCCAAGCAGTCTCACGGCGCAGAGGTCAATCTTAGCAACTCGAATAAACGCGACTCGATTAAGGTGATGAAGTGCGATTCGATTTAATCTTTCCTGTTTGGTCGATATACACCTGGGCAAGGTGTATTCCAACTTCATCTTGCAAGGATTCTAGCGCACTGATCACCCCTTTACCCCAAATTTACCCCAATCCCTAAATCTGAGATTTCTGAGCAAACCGATCTGTAGTAAAGTGACCGTCAGTTTTCGCTGCGATCGATTTTCGAGTGCCGTGCAGTTGAAAGAGTTTTTCGGAGGGAGCCACTGCATGGATATTAATTTGCAGAAGGAGCAATTCAGCTACGCTCATACTTTATGCGAAAGTGTCAGAATTGAAGCTACAAAAGATCTAAAAACAAGGCTGCATTTGCAAGAAAAGGAATGCTTTCTGAACTATTTCGATTAAGTCGATTGGAACATCACTTCTAACGCCTGCACTCGCTCAACGAACAAAGTTCGTCGCACAGATAGAGACACGAATTCTGTCATTTGGGTACGCGATGCCTTCGGCTCACGCAGAGCGTGTGCGCAAATACTGTCGCACTTCCTCAAACGCAGCACAGAATCGCTTTGCTGACTCAAATGTCCCAAAGCCTAGCATCGGATAATAACGGTGCTTGATTCCCCGATGGTCTTGCTCGATTGGATTGTCTAAACAACTCCCCGGTTCAGGGATGACCGCTTCACCCAGAACTTCTGGAATGGCACGCCGGTAGGATGCCATTCCATCTGGCACCACTCGATGTGGTGCCGTTTGTGCCACTCCTAAAGCTTGCTCGAAAAACGCTTGTGCCGATTCCATGTCCCGGTGCTCTCGCAGCAGCGAGTCCACTAAGTTGCCGTCTTCGTCCATCGCTCGATACAAGTAGCACCACCTGCCTTGGACTCGGATGTAGGTTTCGTCTACGTGCTAGGTTTCACCCATCGTTCCCGTGCGCTTTGTCCGCAATTGCTCGGCAACCAGAGGTGCAAATCGCTCTTCTCAATGCCGCACCGTTTCAGGCATGAACTCGAACCCTCACAGCAGAAAAAATTCTGCCACATCCCGCAGGCTCAGCTTGTAACGCAATCGGCACATCAAGACCTGAAACACGATGTCAGTCGGCACTTCTAGAAAGTTAAACCGCGTGCCTGCGCGTTCATTGAAGCTCGACAGGCACTCCCGACAATAGAACGTGTGATAGCCGAGGCGGGTGGGGCGTTTGAGTTGAGTGGTGAGCGCGGAGTGACAGTGGGGACAATTCTCAAATCAGGATGGGTGTCCAGTTTCAAGCCAGTTCCCACACGATCAGAAGACGTGGATTTCGCTCAAGATTTAAGTCTTAATTCTGACACTTTCTTTCAGTAGGGCTTGTTGATCTGGAGTCATTGGCTCTACTCCTGACATGAGAATCCCTTCACCTTATGCCATTCGCTTCAAGTTTGCACATTTGGGATGCTCCCTTCCGGCTTAACCCGAACTCAGGTTATGAAACGCAATCGTCAGAGCTTGTTAAGGTGAACTAAAACCCCTGCAACGGAAATATTGATAATGCAGCCTATGATGCTAGGTCGCTATCTTAGCCTGGAAGATTTTTGTACCTGTACTAAGACTTACCGGAAGTTTGTCGATAGCTTCGCTACACGGGGACGTGCTCGCATCAACCCCTATCCTCAAAACACAGAGGAAACGATTCCAGCATTGCAAGCACTCTGTCAGCATCTGCTTGACCCCATCATCGACCATTTTGGCAAAGAGCGATTCCAGCTTACCTACGGTTTCTGCTCAAAAGACCTGAAACGCTTTTTAAGCCAGAAAGACCCGGAGACAGGGATTAAGAATGGACGAGTTGACCCTAGTCGAGATCAGCATATGGCGCATGAGGTGAATCGGAATGGGAGGTACTACTGCGATCGCCTAGGGGCTGCCTGCGATTTTCGGATTGTGGATTTGGAGAGTGATCGCCTCGTAGAGTGGATTCTGGAACAGCGATTGCCGTTTGATTCGTTGTATTTCTATGGCAGCGATCGACCGATTCACATCAGTTACGGAATGCAACACAAGCAGGAAGTTTGGGCATTCACGCCAGAGGGAACGCCGACAAAGAAGGGAATGACAAATCTCATCAAACTGTTAGATCAATATAATTGATGTAGCCAATCTTACTTGATAGCCTGAATCGAGAATGCAAGCTCCACGGCAGGTATTGTTATCTGAAGAAGATGTTAGAACCAGAGTCGTAGCCGTTTGGTTAGCAGATCATGGTTTTACTGCGGAAAGCATCTCAGTTGAATTTTCTTTCGAGATTCGTTTAGGAAGAGGAATTCTGCGGGTTGGCTCCGATGAACCCGTCCGTTCACCTGTGTTTCGTCCAAGAGCAGATATTGTAGTGCGAAGCTGTGATGGTAGAAATCTACTCATCGTTGAAGTGAAAGCACCAGGTGAACCATTAGATGAAAGCGCAAAGGAACAAGGAATATCCTATGCACGTTTATTACGTGTGGGCGGTATTGCACCTTTTGTCGTGTTGACTAATGGTAATGAAACTCGAATTTATGACAGCATCTCAAGCGAACTAATCAACGATATTCAAGTTCCTACAAGCCATCCCTACGTACAAAATGGTTTTCGTGTCACTACTGATGACATCGCTTTACGTTCAGCAGCATTGGAAACCTTTGTCTCGTTATCCCCAAGCAATTTAATCGAGTTTTGCCGCGCTCAAGTTGCCTATCGGATGCGCCCTCTGCGGGATGATGATCCGTACAGTGGGAAAAAGTATATTCCTGCACTCTACATTGAACGGAATCAAGCTAAACAAGATTTTGCTAAACGCATCGACCGCGAAAAACGGAGAGTGGTGGTTTTGGCAGGTGAACCCCAAGTTGGAAAGACAAATTTCGTCTGTCGTGCTGTGGAAGAGAAGCTTGAGAGTGGAATCCCTTGCTTGTTTTATCCAGCGATCAGGATACAACAAGATTTACTAGAAGAGATTCGCGAGGACTTTGAGTGGATTATTCACGATAATAGTGCAGCGCATCAGATTATTCATCGATTGACTCGAATCATTCAACGAGTTGGACAAAGACTAATTATTTTTATTGATGGATGGAATGAGGCTAGTCAAGAATTAGCTCGTGCAATTGATAGAGGGAGTGAGAGGCTGGCTTGCGATGAGATTCAAATTGCCATTAGCTTGACCAATACATCTGCGAATCGATTGTTACTTGATGATGTGGGAAACCCCTCTTACATCGCAGATGCGGCTTCCATTGAAAAAGCGGCAATTCCACTTTTTGAAATAGCACCTGAAAAACTGAATAAAGATTTCAGCACTGTTGAAATCCAGAAGTACGACATTACAGAGGTTCAGAAAGCTTACGAGGTGTATGCTCGTGTATACAATGTGCAAGTTCCATCAGCGCACTTGACGATTGATAATCCGTTCATTCTACGAATCAGAATGGAGATCTTCAAAGACAAGAATTTGCCGGAGATATTAGACGAGCCTGAACTGTTAGAGCAAATAATATACTTAAAAGCTGAACGAGTAAGACAAATGAATCAAGATGTTGTCATCACTCTTTTAATCAGCTTAGTCAATGAAATGTTTACCAAAGATGCTCCAGTTAGTCAAATAAAAGCGAGAGAGTTATGGGCATTACCAGCTACAAATGACTTGCCGATAGGTTTATTTGAAGCGGCACTACTATCGAAAGTGTTTAGTGGTCGAAGTTTGCCATCTATAGATTTCTACTATGGGCGCGAGCGAGACCTCTTAATTGCTTACCTATTACGTAATTGGACGGAAGTTCTCTTAGCTGATCCCAATAGCGTATGTTTGGAAATTTCTAAAACAGTTTCCACAGGGGTTGGAGTAGAAGCACTAAGATGGTTTCTCAAGCAGCCTAAGCACTTCTGCCATCTACAAGCAGTGTCTAAACTGTCAATTCAACTAGAACCAGTTGCAAGGAGAGTGATATCTGAAGTGACCCCTTTAGTTCGGACAGAAGCACAAAAGATTTAAGCGTATCTACT
>NZ_JCACKG010000100.1:0-12773 GCF_059505265.1 Myxacorys chilensis
CTTGAGAGTACGCGCGATCGCGTGTTGTCAGACGCAAGAGAAGCGCAAGAGCGGGTGCAATCTCAAGCGCAAGAACTGAGAACGAGGGTTGAAGACTACCTGCGGAACACTCAGAAAGAAGAACTCAATCCAGAGGGCATTGAGCGGGAACTCAGCGCGTTGCTCAACGATCCGCAAGCCGGACTGAGGGCACTGCGAGAACGACTTTCGCAATTTGATCGCGATACCTTGGTGCAACTGCTGAGCCAACGCCAAGACCTCAACGAAGAGCAAATCAACCAAGTGTTGAATCAGATCGAATCGATTCGCGATCGCATTCTTCACGCTCCAGGACAAGTTGCGGGCAAAGCGAAAGAGCAGTACCAGCAGACCATTAGCGCGATCGCAGATTACCTTCGCCAAACGAATCTAGATGAACTTGATCCAGACGGCATTCAACGGGATCTCACCACATTGTTGAATGACCCGAAAGCAGGAGCATCTGCTCTGCAAGGTCGCCTTGCTCAAGTCGATCGAGATACGCTGGTGCAACTGTTGACTCAGCAGGGGAACCTGAGCGAGGAGCAAATTAACCAGACTATTGATCAGGTGCAAACCGCGATTCGCAATACTGTCAAGGCTCCTCGTCGTCTCGCCAGCCGTGCCCAAAAACAGGCAGTGAATTTTGAAGCAAGTCTAGAAGACTACTTGCGGAACACTCAGAAAGAAGAACTCAATCCAGAGGGCATCAAACGCGATCTGCAACTCTTGCTTCAGCATCCGCAGGCAGGACTAGGCAGCTTAGGCGATCGCGCCTCGCAGTTCGATCGCTCGACGTTTGTCGCCCTGCTCTCTCAACGAGAAGATCTCTCTGAAGAAGAAGCTAATCAGATTGCAGATCAAATCGAGTCTGTCTTCAAGTCGATCGTTGGACAGATCCAAAAGGTGCAGCAGACTGTTCAATCCAGTGTGGACAGAGTGTTCAGTAGACTTCGGGACTCTCTCAACTCGCTAGAGCGCCCCGAACTCAACTACGACGGCATTAAGCAAGATTTCAGTACCTTGTTTGATGACCCTCAAGCTGGCTTTGAAGCCCTGCGCGATCGCTTGAGTGCGTTCGATCGGGATACCTTGGTGTCAGTTTTGAGTGCCCGTGAGGACGTTTCGGAAGCAGATGTTAACCGAATTATTGACCAAGTTGAAGGAGTGAGAAGCAGCGTATTACACCGTGCTGAACGCATCCAGCAAGAAGCTCAAAACCGAATCAAGTCGATTCAACATCAAGCCAAAAAGCAGGCCATTGAAACTCAAAAAGTGGCAGCAGGTGCAGCGTGGTGGCTGTTTAGTGCCGCCCTCTCGTCCCTAGTTGCCTCTGCGATCGCAGGCTTCATTGCAGTGTAGTGCCATAACAAATCGTCTAAAGCGATCAAAAATTATTCATTTTTGATCGCTTTAGTAACGCTTTCAGCAAAACATTCAAATTAAATTAACAACACCTAATACAAGGAGACTAATCATGTATACAGAAACACCAGAAACTGAAACCGTCGCTCTTCAGAACGAATCTCTATCCCTGAACTCGGCGTCAGACCTAGAATCGTCAAGCAGCCAAGATGTAACACTTGAGGCATCGCAATGGTGGTCACACAACAAGCATAAGATCTCAGCCTTCTTTAGAGATCCTTTCAGCTATGTTTCTAGTTTTTGGCAGCAGTACAAGCCTATTTTCGTCATGCTGGGTTGGATTCTGCTCGCGATCGTGGGAGTTCAGCTAACCTTGGCTCTATTTAGTGCGCTGCTCGATGTGGCTGCAAGTGTTCCTTTATTGTCACCATTGCTTGAGTTAGTCGGCATGGGCTACACAGGTTGGTTTGTCTATCGCTACTTGCTCAAAGCATCTAACCGCCAGGAGCTTTCTCAGTACTTTGGTCAGGTTAAAACCGAGATACTAGAAAGCTAAGAAGTGAGGCTAAAAGAGCGGTGAAGCTTAATTTAGCAGTACTTGATTTCAATATCTAAAGGTTGAAGCTCACGTTTGAAACGGTCTGCCACCACTATCCTTGTACTCCCTGTAGGTCAAGCCAATGGGTTAGCGTCCGAGATCGCAATCCATTGGCTAATCACTCTACCGGCAGAGCTTCAAACGTGTCGCAATACAGAGACACTTCTACGTCGAACTTTGTATCAATGGAGTCGCATGTCATCAGGCATTGCTCTACACGCTCTAAACTCACGATTTATACTTTAGGAGAACTAAAATAATGGTTTTTAATCAGCGCAACGAACTTGCAGGCAATCACAGACGAGCGGTTGGCGTATTTTCGAGCCGTCGGGATGCTGAAAATGCTCTTCACGAACTCAGTGCTTCCGGGTTTAACATGGATCATGTTTCTGTTGTTACCCGCGACACAGATCATCGAGATGGCCTAGCAGGTGCAGAGGTCAAGGAGCGGGTAGGAAACAAGGCAGATGAGGGTGCAGGCGTTGGTGCAGTATCAGGAGGCGCGCTAGGCGGTTTGACTGGGCTGCTGGTTGGTCTAGGAACACTTGCTATTCCTGGAGTGGGTCCGATCATGTTGGCAGGCGCAGCAGCAACCGCGATCGCAACGACTCTAGCAGGCGGCGCGATCGGAGCGGCAAGCGGCGGATTACTTGGCGGACTCATTGGGCTAGGCGTTCCTGAGAAAGAAGCTCGGCATTACAATGAGCGAGTTGAGAAAGGTGACTATTTAGTGATTGTCGATGGTACAGCAGACGAAATTCATCGGGCTGAAACACTGCTTAAGCGTCAAGGCATCCGAGATTGGGCGGTTAATGATATTCCCGTTGCAACCGCCAACCAAAGCCAAACCGCTGTCGATCGCACATCGCCAGCCGTAGCTCCTCTTACGTCGAGCGACGCTACTTTAAACCAACGCGATCGCGCAACCAGAGACGAATCGGTCAAGCTGTACGAAGAACGCTTGGTGGTAGACAAAGACCGTGAGAAAGTTGGGGAAGTTGCTGTCAATAAGCGAGTTGAGACTGAAACTGCACAAGTATCTGTTCCCATCGAAAAAGAGCGGGTCGTGATCGAGCGCGTCACGCCGACCGATGCAGCAGTAGCTTCAGGTAGCGATGCCTTTCACGAGGGCGAAGCAGTGCGAGTGGAGGTCTATGAAGAAACTCCGGAAATTCGCAAAGAAGCTTTCGTGCGTGAGGAAGTAGATATTCATAAAGAAGTCACTCAGGAAACAGTCCGGGCTGAAGAAACTCTACGTCGGGAAGAACTCAATATCGATACCCAGGGTCATCCTACCGTTAATGATCCTAGAAATACGAACACTCGCGATCGCGCGTAAACAACTTGCGAAGTAGTCACACGCAATCGTCTCGAGTTGATTCAGCTTGTCGATTGTGCTGCTACTCTCGCTCTATTTCAAACACATTAATAACTCAAGGCAATGAAAAAATTGACTCTAGCGCTACTTGGTAGCATTTTAGCGGCAGGCGTAGTGGCATGCGACAACGCGGCAAAAACAAGTAGCAGTGCCCCTGATACAGTTGAGTCCAGCAGCCCCGCTCCAGGAGCAGCAAATAATGCTGAAACGCTTGACAAATCTACGGCTAAAACGGGTCAAGACGATGCGGTAAGCGAGACTCGCCGTAAGCAGTTGAATGCTGATATTCGCGCTCGTGAACAGCGCGACCAGGCGGGTGGCGATGACGGTCAGCGAGCCGATGGCGATCTTAAAAGCGAGGTGAGATCGAAACTAGAAGCGAATTTACCCGCAAGTGCTCTTGCGGTTGATGCCAAAGATGGAGCTGTTATAGTCACGGGAACTGTAGTTGATGACAAACAACTACAGAAAATTGAGCCTTTGGCAAAGCAGATCAAAGGCGTTAAAAGTGTTGAGGTGAAAGCCGCGCTTGCATCTGCTGCAAAACCTGAACCACCAAAGTCTGACACAAAGGAACCCATAAAAGACCAGACCAATAAGCAGTAAGTCCTTCGTTAGCAGATTATAAAAGTGTCCATAGTTTCTACACTGTGGACACTTTGATTTTTGTATCGCTAACGTTGTAGACCTGTTAATCAGCTTCGATATCGCGTCGCAAAAACGTGATCAATAGCGTCTTGACAAGGGCGATGCAATCTTGTCAAACCACAGGTCTACAACATGGGTTGATCTAGTGGGTAGCGATATAGTTACTTTCAGAGAGATAGTCGCTGCTATTTCCTCAGCACTTCCAATTCTGGAGTTTACCTTTCGCTCTGCCACACTGAATTTAAAGAATGGACGACATTTTCTAATATTTTTTCTAATGCTATAGTACAAGTATTCTATTTATGATTTTGCAGAGGAAGCAGACTGTCTGCATTAATGAGCATGACTCAATCAGTTAAGTTTCGCTTATTTGGCAATGGAGATTCAGGTCAAGGAATGCTGTTTGGGCAAGCCGCGATCGTGTGTGGAGACCTTCTGAGTCAGCCAGATCGGGTACAGCGAACGCGGGATGGCGACCCTTGCATTCGCCTAGAATTAGCCGAACTTCAAATCCTCCAGTCGGCTTTAGAAGCGCAAGGCTATGAAATTTCAATTCTTAGAACGAAACGTGCCCCGATTGGGCTAGGAAAAAAGACCGCTTCTCTCATGGGTGAAGCGGCTCCGATCGTAGCAGAGATGCTAGGACTACCGCTCTCGCAGACTCAAAAATCGGCTAAGCCATTAGTTCGATTTCCAAAAGAACGAGTCGCTGAAGTGCAACAACTGTTAGAAGCCGATGGGTTTGTCGTCACCGTGGCCGAGATTCAATCCAATCTTCCACCCAAAGCTGTCTTTCGGCTCAAGGAAGACGATGACGGAGAGGAAACCTATTTTCTGTTTGATGCCTCTGCCCAGAACGTAGCCGAGGCGTTGGGATGCGCATTATCACAAACGCCGGGAGGACGCCCCAAACTGGTGATGACGCGACAAGAGTACAAGCGTGCTAAAGCGCACTTAGTCCAACTGGGGTTTGATATTTCCCTCAAAGATCTAAAGCTGAAAGCCAAACTGCTGGTGTCGGATTCGACTATGCAAAGTGCCGTCTTGGTGGGTGATGATGCGCTAGAAGCTGCCGCGCTTTTAGATAAAGAGTTGCGCTACACCGCACCGACAGCTAAAACAGGCGCTCCTCTACCCATGCTTGTCCTTTTATCCTCAGATGATGTGCATCGCGCCCAAGCGGTGCTGGAGTCTAACGGCTATGAAGTAGCGCTGGAATTTCGGGAAGCTGGCAAAGTTGCAAATGTCTCCATTTACAGCAATGGTGGAATTGTGTTTGGAGAGGCCGCTGCGATCGTGGCTGACCAGTGCAATTTTCCGTTAGAAGTGGCGCAAGCGACCGGAAATCAAATGGTTAAAGTACCAATGGATCAACTGGGGGCAGTGCGATCGCATCTGGTCAATCAGGGATACAAAATCAACGAATCTCAGCGCCGTAGACAAACTCATCAGTTATCGCAAGCTGACTCGCGAGTTGCCAAAATTACAGTCTTATCTGGAGATTTTGTCCTGTTCAAGACTGCGGCAGAACGCACTGCTGCTTGGTTAGAGACATCCGTTCAGAAACAGGGAAATCAATCGATCTTAAAGCTACCCATGACTCAGCTTCAGTCTGTCAAAACGTTTTTAGAAGCAGAAGGATTTGCAGTCGAGGAGCGCCATATTGCTGCACTGCCTGTATAGTTCAGCAAACGAGGATAGAGAATACGATGCCGTAAAGGTTACGATTAAACCGCTTGACCCTGTTAGGAGTTACACCCTTATGATCATGCAAGCTCAAGAGAAACGCAGCTATACAGCCGAAGAATATCTTGAATTTGAAGTCAACTCAGAAGAGCGACATGCCTACATCGACGGTGAAATTACTCTTATGGCAGGCGGACTTCCCAATCACAACAAAATTGCACTTAATCTTAGCAGTAGCCTCAACGTCGGGCTAAAGCGTCAGCCTTTTGAAGTCTACATGACTGATCAGCGTCTTTGGATTCCTGAAAAGCGCATTTATACTTACCCTGATGTCATGCTCATGGCGCAGCCTATTCAATATCAAGAGGGTCGCCGTGATACTCTCATTAATCCGCTTCTAATTGTGGAAGTGCTATCTCAATCAACTCGCAGCTACGACAAAGACGAAAAATTCACTGCCTATCGCACCATTCCTTCGTTTCGAGAATACCTCCTCGTCGATCAAGATAGAATGCATGTTGAACACTACATTAAAACTGCTGATCGAGAATGGATGTTTCGGGAATACGAAGCCGAGACGAAACCAATCGAAATTGCCTCTGTACCTTGCCAAATCGAACTAGCCGATCTCTACGATAAAGTCGATTTCAGCAGTTCAGAAGATGCTCAAACTCAGGAGTGAAAGACAGCACAGATCGACACGGTTAAACGGATCGATCCAACTCTCTCAGCGCTTGTCGAAATGCTTCAAATCCGGTCGTGGAATGTAGTTTGAGCGGCTCGGTTGAGAAGACATAGTACACATCTCCGGTATCAGTCACTTCAAAATCGGCAAAGCATTCTCGCGCCCACAGATCGAGATAACGGCGCGCGATCGCAGGCTCTAACCGCGCCACACTCGCAAACTCAACCAGCGAAATTCGTCCCTTATTTAATTGCAACAAGCGAAAGAAGCGATCTTGAATCGAACGGCGTTTGGCGATCGAACTCATATAGAGCAACAGTCCTCCGATCGCAGAGGGCGCTAAACCAAAAAAGATCAGCAGCGTGTAGAGAATTGCGATCGCCCATCCTGGCGGATGACTCAACAGCAGTGCCATTACAATTCCAACCGACACCGTTCCACCACTAACCAGAAACAAACTGCCCGCAACTTTTCCAGCGACGCTCCAAATTCGATTCATAGCCGCATCCTGCCCGCTCAGCAAAATCGATAAATTCACCCCCACCCTAACTTGTTTTACCGCCTTTGAGGGGGACGGTTGTTACGGCGGTTTACCCCCCTACCCAAACGCAAGCCGCGACCTGGTTTTCTGTCTAGAGAACAATTCCATCCTCGATCATCTGGATTTAAGCTACGGTGAGGAAAGATGCCGACGAAGCGTCGTATAGTTAGCTTCCTATTATTGCCACCTACCTCACTGCCACCAATATGTTTTCACGCCTTGTCCAGACCAGTTCCCGTCAAGGAGAAATTGTTGAAGTCGTTCTCCGCAACGGTTGGGACTACATGCGACGCCTACTCACAGGCGGAAAAGTAGATGAGCCTAAACTGCCGCCCCCTGCGGTGCTGCGAAACATTTTGGTGGAATTAGGTCCGGTTTACGTCAAGTTAGGTCAGTTGCTCAGTACTCGTCCTGACTTGCTATCACCAGACTATATTGAGGCGCTTTCTACACTCCAAGCAGAAGTGCCGCCTGTCGATTGGGCAGAAATCGAAGTTTTGCTGCGGAAACAACTGCGATTATCGCTAGAAGAAACATTTGCCGCCATTCAGTTTCAACCTGTAGCGGCAGGGTCGATCGCTCAAACCCATCGTGCGACGCTAAAAGACGGTCGTGAAGTGGCGCTCAAAATTCAGCGTCCTGGCTTATCGGCGGTGATCGAACAAGACATTACGCTGATTCGCTTTATTGCTCGGCTGGTCGCACAAACCGACTTTGGACAGTACTACGATATTGTGGCGATCGCAGAAGAATTTACGCAAGCTCTCAGAACCGAACTCGACTTTACGCAAGAAGCTCACTATACCGATCAACTCCGCCACAACTTAAGCAACACCCGATGGTTTGACCCAACCCGGATTACCGTTCCAGACATCTACTGGGAATACACCACCGACAAACTGATCGTGATGGAGTGGCTTGACGGCGTTCCGCTGCTGTCTGCCACGTTTACCAACCCAGCGTTTGATGGAGATGCCGCCCGCGAACGAGAAGAAATCTCAACCCTGCTGCTGCGAGCGTTTTTTCAACAGATCTGCTTGGATGGCTTCTTCCATGCCGATCCGCACCCTGGCAATTTGTTCTATCTCCGGGATGGCCGAGTTGCCTTGTTTGACTGCGGCATGGTTGGACGCATCGACCCCCGCACGCAGCAAATTTTGTTGGAATTGGTGTTAGCGATCGTCAATCTCGATGCGCAGCGCTGCACCCAACTCGTTTTGCAACTTGCGCCTTCGGTTAACCCAATCAACCGCGTCAAACTCCAAACCGAATTTGATCAGCTACTGCGCCGTTACTACAGCTTAAATATTACTCAAGTCAACTTCAGCAAGCTGGTGTACGAAGTGCTGCAAGTGGCGCGAAACAACAAGATTCGGATTCCAGGAAATTTGGGACTGTGTGCAAAAGCGATCGCGAACCTAGAAGGCATTGCGCGGGCGCTTGACCCAAACTTCAATATCCCGAACAAACTCCGCCCGATGATGACCGAGGTATTTCAGCGGCAAATTATTGGCGAAGCGCCTTTAGTAGCGTTGCTGCGAACTGCGTTAGATTTGAAGACTCTCTCGCTTCAGTCGCCGCGTCAGGTAGAATCTTTGCTCGATCGGGTCACGTCTGAAACGCTGCAATGGAACCTCTCGGTTCGAGAAGGAGAACCAATCCGGCGAACAATGGAATCGTCAGCAAATCGATTGTCGTTTAGCGTGGTTGTGGGTGCGTTGATCATCGGAGCCGCGACCATTTCGGCTAACACTCAATCGAGCCAGGTGTATTGGCTTAGTGATGTTTTGTTTGCGGTGGCAAGCTTTCTCGGGCTTTGGCTCGTGATTAGCATTCTGCGATCGGGTCAACTGAAGTAGTGCGCCAATGTTTATGGCTGTACGGAAGCATTTAAAGTAGGAAACTGAAACGTAAAACATGGAAACTAATGGTCACATTGCTCTTAGAGGCATTCATTAAGCTGGTAAAGCCGTTTGTTGAAATCTGGTTTCAAAGTGCATAACACCCTCTAGGCAACCAAAAGTGCTACGGAGAGTGCAGCCAAGACTAGTCAGTCTGATATCTTGTCACAGAAAATCAGGGAATGATTGAAGCAATGTCAAGAATCAAGCCCAGGGGATCCGTACATGAGAGCAGCGTTTCCAAGCAATGAAGACCAGAGAATTGCCAAGCTACTTAGCTATGGCATTCTCGATACAGAATCAGAGCCTGCTTATGATGATCTGGCTATCCTAGCTTCTTACATTTGCAAAACTCCAATTGCTCTGGTGAGTCTGGTTGATGCTAAGCGGCAGTGGTTCAAATCAACCGTTGGGCTAGATGCCGTCGAAACCCATCGGGACTTGGCATTTTGCGCTCATGCCATTTTGCAGCCTGAGGTCTTAGTGGTTCCTGATGCTAGAGAGGACGATCGCTTCGTCAATAATCCTTTAGTGACAGGAGAACCCTACATCCGGTTTTATGCAGGAGTTCCTCTAATTACCACAGACGGCTTTGCGTTGGGTACGCTCTGTGTGATTGATACCCAACCTCGAACGCTGGATTCTGAACAAATCAATGCGATCGCGGCCCTCGGTCGACAAGTGATCAGCCAGATTGAGTTGAGGATGAGCCACCAAAAGCTCACACAAGAAATCCTAGAACACGAGCGTATTGAAGCCGAACGGCAACAAGTAGAAGCAAACTTGCAGAAAGAACGAGAACGTCTCAAAGCGATACTGGACAACCTGACAGACGGAATTGTTGCCTGCGATGAAACCGGGCATTTGATGCTGTTTAACCACGCGACTCAGGTCTTTCATGGCTTGCCTGACTCGCCTCTGCCACCCGATGAGTGGGCAGCACACTTTGATCTTTACTTGGCAGACGGGAAAACGCCGATGCCAGTAGAAGATATTCCGTTGTTTCGGGCATTTCGGGGAGAGATCGTGCACGAGGCTGAAATGGTCATCGCGCCAGTAAAGCACGGTCGAACCCGTACTTTACTGGCGAGTGGACAGGCGTTTTTTGATGCGGCGGGGAAGAAACTGGGTGCAGTTGTTGCCATGCACGACATTAGCGATCGCAAACAAGCGGAGGCTGAGCGCGATCGTATGGAAACAGCCTTACGTCAGAGCGAAGCCAGGTTTCAAAGATTAGCTCAAAATCTACCCGGTACAATTTTCCAGTTTCGGATGGCGACAGACGGCACGGCAAGGCTGCCGTACATTAACGCTTTTTGCAAAGACCTATACGAAGTAGAACCTGAAGCCGCCCAGCAAAATGTCAACCTGATTCTCGATTGTGTTCACCCTGATGATTTCGGCTCGTTCTACACGTCCATTCAAGTATCTTGGCAAACCCTTGAGCCGTGGGATTGGGTCGGGCGGTTTATCATGCCTTCTGGTCAGGTCAAGTGGCTGCACTGGATTTCTCGTCCAGAGCGCCAGGCCGATGGCTCAACCCTTTGGGATGGACTGCAATTGGATGTTAGCGATCGCAAACAAGCCGAAACCGCTCTGCAAACAGCACTGCAAGAAACCGAATATCAGTCTCGCCTATTGCGAACCGTGCTTGATTCTACCCAAGATTGGATTTTTGCCAAAGACCAGGATTTCCGCTATGTCCTGGTCAATAGCAGTTATGCAGAAGGCCTGGGGCAACCTGTAGAGGCGATGCTGGGCAAAGATGATCTGGAGCTAGGCTTCTCGCAAGAGCTAGTCTTCGGTAACTCTGAGAAAAAGATTCAGGGATTTCGCTCTGACGATCAAGCAGCGCTTGCAGGTGAAAAGATTCACAATTCCTATGATCTAGCGACTACTGCAGATGGCTCGCTACGAATATTTGATACCCGCAAAACTCCACTGCACAGCTCAGACGGAGACATTTTTGCAATGCTGGGATTTAGCCGTGACGTGACCGAGCAGTATTATGCCCAAGAAGCACTGCGTTGTTCTGAAGCCGACCTGAAAGAGAAAGCAGAGGAATTGGAGCAAACGCTGCAAGAACTGCAACGTACGCAGATGCAAATGATTCAAGCCGAGAAAATGTCTGGTTTAGGTCAGCTAGTAGGAGGGATTGCTCACGAAATTAACAATCCAGTTAACTTCATTCACGGTAACATCACTCCCGCCTGGCAGTACGCTCAAGAGCTATTAAACTTACTGGCTCTCTATCAAACTCAAGTCCTCAGCCCCCCTCCGGCGATTCAAGCACTGGTTGAGAACCTTGACCTGGAGTTTATTCAGAAGGATCTGCCAAAGCTATTTGCCTCAATGAAGATGGGAACCGAACGAATTCGAGAAATTGTGCTGTCGCTAAGAAACTTCTCCCGCCTTGATGAAGCTGAGATGAAACACGTTGATTTACATGAGGGCATCGACAGCGCGCTGGTCATTTTGGATGGTCGGCTGAAAGCAAAATCAGCCCAGCAGCCAGGAATTGAAGTTGTTAAGCAGTATAGCTATCTGCCCTTAGTTGAATGCTACGCTGGACAGCTAAATCAAGTGCTGATGAACATCTTGAATAACGCGATCTATGCCTTGGAAGAACTCGCCACCAGCCGAACGCAGCAGGAAACCAAAGACCAACCTAGTCGCATTAAGATTCGGACATTAGTTATTAATTCAAACTGGGTGAGCATTGCGATCGCTGACAATGGACCAGGAATGTCAGAAACGCTTCAAAGACAGGTTTTCAATCCGTTCTTCACAACCAAGCCTGTCGGTAAAGGAACAGGCATGGGTATGGCAATTAGTTATCAGATCATCAGTGAAAAACATGGGGGTAAGCTGGAATGCTTTTCAACACTTGGAGAAGGGACTGAATTTGTGATTCAAATCCCTATTTGTCAGCCCTCTGGAGCAGTCTCCCTATAACTAAAACGGTTGAGGACAAGCGAATGGAATCAGTCAAGAGGATAACCTAGTCCTATCAACAGCTTCGCCAAGATGTAGAACGCGGAAAACCCATGATGGATCGGCTATGGAGCAACCGCTAGTGCATAACGCTGAGGTTCAATCGGTACAAACCGAGGAAGTGAGTGCAGATGAGTTGTGGTCATTTGTTTCAAAAAACAAAAGCAGTGTCTCCCAGCAGAGGTAGAAACGGGCGATTGTTGAATTGCAGCCAGTTTGGCAGATTCAAGCGGATTGATTTTGGCAGCAAGAGTTGGAGAACACACCGATGAATTGATTGAGGAGTTAGTCGTTAGTAGTGAAGGAAAAACTGCCTGTAAACATTTCAATAGCGATGCTTGGGGCGGTTACGAACGAGTCTTACCTCTCGAAATTCTCCATCGCATTAGCAAGGACAAGACACAACGCTTAGAGCGAACGAATGGCATTATCAGTCAACAAACCGGACGATGGCATCGCAGACAGAACAAGATTGGCAAGGTATGGGAGCAAACGAAGGTGACAACCCGATTGGTGGTGAGTTATTTCAACTGGATTTGGCAACATAGTCGCTTGAAGACGACGGCAGCGCAACGAGCAGGATTAACGCTACAACCTTAGACTTGGCATGAACTCGTTACTTATCCCACTATAGTTTGATGCACTCCCGTTTCTTCTTGGGTAAGATTTTAAGCAACAGGGGTTCAAAGAGGTCCCATTCCTCATCGGTGAGGTCGCTGGAATAGGGCATAGCATCTAAATTAGGCGAGTTTGCGTTCCTAATTCCTATTCTAAAAGATCTCAAATGGGTTCTACAGCCTTTTCCAGCCTAATGAGGTACAAGCTAGAGTAATGTAAAGTGCCATCTCTAAGCTAGCGATTATGCAACCCTACTCGCCCGACCTCCGCCAGAGAATTGTAGACCGGGTCGTGTTCTAGACGTGTGGAGCGATAGCTAAATGGGTAATCCAAATTCGTAC
>NZ_JCACKG010000101.1:0-12708 GCF_059505265.1 Myxacorys chilensis
GACGGAAGTGGGCACAAACTCAGCCTATTTTCTCTATCCTTTCCTAAAAGGCACTGCCCCCACGTTTGCAGCATCTGTGGGTCGATGGTGGGTATCGCACCACGTTTGTCAGTTGGGTCAAGGAGCAATTGGGATGGAGTGTCCAGCGCGTCCAACATCCGAACGTTGGAATCACGGCGTCGTATCACCGCTCCGGGTGTCGAACCTGCGCCGATTGACCGTAGCTTCAAAGTCATTCCGCGTCGTTGGGTAGTGGAGCGGACTTACGGTCGGCTGGGACGCTACCGCCGCTTGAGCAAAGACTACGAGTATTTGCCAGAAACGTCGGAGGCTTTTATCTACTCCACAACTCTCCGTACACTCCTGCGGAGACTGGCATAATCTGCTACTTCTCAAACGTCCTCTAAGCTCGACTTTATCCATTCGATGAGTAGAAAAGGTAGCACAATCAGAACAGAGTATTGGATGGGTTCTGATGCAGATGCTACCGAAAGACTTTTTAGGTTTGATGCTACCGTTTGCTGTGCTGTTTTCCAAGCAGGTGTGGCAGCATGTTTTAGTGCTGATTGTAGGTGCAATTTTAGCACCGGGAAAACGCACCGTGAGTGCCATTTTGCGGGTGATGGGGTTGGATCAAGAGCCGCACTTCCAAAGGTACTGTCAACTTAACGAGAAAAACCCAGAATTAAGTACAATCGTTCCGCTACGATCACGATTTGTCTAAATTTACGCGGCAGAGTTTAGGCAAGCAACCTCTCGCCAATCCTCAAATCGTTGGTGGGGTTGTTCTCGATATCGTTTTGCACTCAGTTCATGTTGTTTGGGGTGGAAGTATCCTCGGATTGGATCAAATGTAGATAAAAATCGTTGCGCTTGTCCTGAAGATTTGAATCGCCGCATTCGTCGCTCTCGTGTTCGGGTCGGTTGATGCGAGTTTTCAGCTCGATTGTTCCACCCTTTGTGCTGTCGATGTTCCACGTTCTTCATCACGCGCTTTTTGGCGGCTTCGTAACTCTTAAGTTTGTCGGTGACAATCACTCGTGGCACGAAGGTTTGTTTCTTCAGCAGTTTACGAAAAAACCGCTCTGCTGCCTCGGTATCCCGATGCCGTTGTAGCAAGATGTCCAAGATATTCCCCTCCGAATCTACTGCTCGCCACAAATAGTATTGCTGCTTTTTGATCGTTACCACCACTTCATCCAAATGCCACTTGTCCGTGATGTAGGGGCGTTTGCGCTGAAGCTGATTCGCGTATTGCTGTCCGAATTTTTGACACCATTCCCGAATCGTTTCGTAAGTCACTTCGATCTCGCGATAGAGCATCATTTTCTCGATATCCCGGTAGCTCAACGGAAAGGTGTAGTACAGCCAGACACAGCTGATTCGCGTATTGCTGTCCGAATTTTTGACACCATTCCCGAATCGTTTCGTAAGTCACTTCGATCTCGCGATAGAGCATCATTTTCTCGATATCCCGGTAGCTCAACGGAAAGGTGTAGTACAGCCAGACACAATGGCTAATAATTTCGGCAGGAAATCGATGACGGGAATACATGAGTAGGAAGTTGAGAACAAGGTTGAACCAGTACGATTATTCTACAGCCCGGTTAAGTTGACAATACCTCCATAGTTGCCAGATAGAAGTTCGTCAAGGTCATCGAGACTCTCGCCCCAAAGCTGCCCACTCAACAAGACCTGCTGATCCCGACATAGAACGCCTTGAGCGCAGTGGTGCGATGACCATTGAGAACGTACTCGGGTTTTACAAGACTTCGATCAACAAGGTTATTGGGTATCGATCAAAGCATACTTAAAAAGCCAATTCACCTGAGCCAGCAAAAGAAAGCAAAAAATTGCTCAATGAGTGATTGAGCAATTAACATTATCAATTTGGCAAAATTCAACTTAGATCAGGTGGTCTGAGATTAGTGAAGTTCGTTGCGCCATAGTGCTTGTCAATCATCTTGGCACTGGTTCCTGTCCATCGTCCGATCACTGTGCTATTAATATGCTCTTCAACGCATAGGCTAATAAAGGTATGTCTACATTGATAGCTTTTGCGGTAAGGAATATCGCACTTCGTCATAATCGATCTCCAGGCACGGTTGGCGAAGTTGTGTTGGTCAAGAAACTTGCCTCTCGGACTTCTGAAGATGAAGTCGTCAAGATTGACCTTCTCAGGTTTAATCTCTGCCAAGATTGATTGTACTTCAGCCGTAATGGGAAAATCGCGCTTACGCTGAGTTTTTAGCCCTTCTTTCAGCACTAAACCATCTTCAGAAACCACCACTGATTGACGGAACTGAATCACACTCCCTTGAATGTGTTTCCATTGCAGACCGATGACTTCAGACGGTCTTGCGCCTGTAAAGAAAAGGAATCGAATGTAAGGGGCGTAGAACTTGTAGTAACGATCGTTCTCAAAGGTGCGAATAATCAAATCCCGTTCTGCTTTGGTGAAAGGATTCACATCCTCATCTTCGGACAGCCCCTTTGGCGCTTTAATTCGCATCAAGGCAAACGGATTCGCCTCAATTAGTCCTTCATCGACTGCCCAATCGCAGCAAGATTTCAGTTGCGATAAACATCGTTTCGCCGCATCCGGCGATAAAGTTTTGAGTAAGTGATCTCGGATCTGCGTTGAATCTTCTAAGGACCGACTAGGAAAGCGACTGATATGATTGCGATGCTTCTTGAAATCCTTCGTGTAGGTGCTGGGGCTGACTTGCGGTTGTTTGAATTGGGAATAGCGCTTCCACAACTCATCGAGATCGGGCTGAGACTTTGTAGGTGGATTGGGGGAAATTGGGGGAATGGTGGAAACGGTGCTAAGAGAGGCGAACGGTTGATATTTTTTCAGGCTGAGATCGACTTCACCATAATCAATATCCCGTTGCAGCTGGCTGACAATGCCGCCGATTCGTTGACGATTGACGGGCGTATCCTCATAGCCCGTCGAAATGTAGAATCGTTTGCGCTTAATCTCACCGTTTTCTTCAATCGGATAAGAAAAGACAATTTGCAAGCGACCCTTCGTATTTTTGAATTGAACGGAACCTTTACTACCCTTGCCCTGCGCGTGTGACGAATACATAAGGCAACTCCTGTGGGGGAAGATGTCCTCTAGTCTACGCCGACCCCATTTTTCTCTTTAGGAATTTTCCCCCAATTTTCCCCCAGTTTTGTCCCTAAACCCTTCCAAAAACACCTAACGTAAAACCCGCGATCGAGGATGAAATTGCCAAAAGCAAAGCCCAGAATCTGCTTCCTCTGGGCTTTTGTCTTGATTTTGTTGAATGCCAGGAACCGGACTTGAACCGGTGACACGAGGATTTTCAGTCCTCTGCTCTACCAACTGAGCTATCCCGGCGGGGATTGCTTTTCAAACGCTTAACTAAAGTAGCAAACTTAGCAAAAATTTGCAAGCTGGTTTTTGTTGAGCTACAGCATCAACGATGCCAATACAGATGAATAGAGAGCCTTCAGCCAGGAAGTTCGCCCGCAAACTCAGTTAAATCAGGCAAAATGGAGGAGGTAAAATTTAGCTGTATCAGAAAATCGATCCAGTCTAAAGCTACTTCTACTCAAAACCCCTATGACTCGCCGACGTTCTACGCCTTGGATTTACCGATGGTCGCGTCCCCTCATTGGCGCGATCGCAACCCTCGGCATTCTCAATACAGGCTACATCACCTACAACAAGCTTTTCAGCCAAGCCGTAGCTTGTCCATCGGGGGGCTGTGAACGGGTGCTTGAAAGCCCTTACGCTACTATCTTTGGTCTACCTCTGTCTCTGTTTGGCTTGCTGGCATATTTGGCAATGGCCGTGTTAGCCCTAGCTCCTTTGGCGGTTGATCCTGAAAGCAAAAAATCGCTGCGGACTAGTCTAGAAAATAATACTTGGCTGTTGCTCTTTGCGGGCGCAACGGCAATGCTGCTGTTTAGCGGCTACCTGATGTACATCATGTTCTCCAAGTTTGTGGCCAACTATGGAATTAACGGAGTGTGCTACTTCTGTATTGCCTCTGCCCTCTTTGCCAGCGCAATGTTTGTGCTGACGCTGATTGGGCGAGATTGGAACGATCGAGGACAACTGTTCTTCCTGGGAACAATTGTGGGAATGGTGACGCTAATTACAACGCTGGCAGTCTATTCTCCGATTGGGCAAAGAAGCGCGAACGCGGTGACAATTGGCGATGCAAATGGAAATCCATACTTTTTGGTAGAGAACTCTTCTGGAGAGGCAGAATTGGGTCTAGCTCGTCACCTTAAACAGACTGGTGCGGAAATGTACGGCGCGTATTGGTGTCCGCACTGCTGCGAGCAGAAAGAACTGTTTGGCAAAGAAGCCATGAATGAGTTTACCTACGTCGAGTGTGCAGAGGGGGGAAAGGCGGCTCAGGTCGAAACGTGCAAGGCGATCGCACCTGAAGTTGAAAAGCAAACCGGAAAAGGATTCGGGTTTCCAACGTGGGAAATTAACGGCAAGTATTACGGTGGACGGCAGACTCTAGAAGAGCTTGCTCAGAATTCGGGTTACACCGGGCCTAAGAATTTTCAAAACAGTTTCAAGGCTTGTCGCCAGCCCTAAAAGGATTCACGCTCAGTGCCTTGAAATTGGACGCGCCCATCTGCTGACGCTCTGTGTTTCAACTAAAATTCCTCGCCCCTCTACTGTGGAGGAACGAGGAATTATTTTTTATTAAGAGCGGTGCAGCAAAGTAGGATTAGTAGCCTACTAGGTGCAAGATGTCACGCACAACACTGTAGCCTGCCAAATCCCAAAGCAGATAAGCCGTGAAACCAATCATCGCAAGACGACCATTCCATAGTTCTGCTTGAGGATTCCAACCAAATAAGAAAGCGTTGCGGTCTTTGCCGTTATATGCAGTAGAAACAGGAGGTAAATCGGTGCTAGGACGTGATTGCATTGTTTGTATTCCAAATGAACTTCACTATACTTTACATATTAGACTCGGCATTCCTAGCTGCCCTATATCTATGGTTCTAATTAGGTAGTCCTGCTTTTGAGAGACGTTCAAGCAACATAAAGTCTCCTTACAGTTTCAAGGCTTGTCGCCAGCCCTAATAGGGTTCACGCTCGGGGCACTGCAATCTAGGATGGACGTGCCCATCTGCTGACGCTCTGTGTTTCAACTAAAATTCCTCGCCCCTCCACAGTAGAGGGGCGAGGAATTATTTTTTATTAAGAGCGGTGCAGCAAAGTAGGATTAGTAGCCTACTAGGTGCAAGATGTCACGCACAACACTGTAGCCTGCCAAATCCCAAAGCAGATAAGCCGTGAAACCAATCATCGCAAGACGACCATTCCATAGTTCTGCTTGAGGATTCCAACCAAATAAGAAAGCGTTGCGGTCTTTGCCGTTATATGCAGTAGAAACAGGAGGTAAATCGGTGCTAGGACGTGATTGCATTGTTTGTATTCCAAATGAACTTCACTATACTTTACATATTAGACTCGGCATTCCTAGCTGCCCTATATCTATGGTTCTAATTAGGTAGTCCTGCTTTTGAGAGACGTTCAACCAACATGAAGTCTCCTTTGTGTTGATTCACTTTTACGGTAATCAATTCAAGCATTGGAGAAATTCAGGGTGAAGAAGTGTACTAAAAGAGCCAGCGCCGCCACGCTTGATTTTGCCTCAAGCATAGCGGCGCTAGCAGACACCATTAAAAATGGCGAATTATTCAGCCTCGGCTTCTGCAACGGGCTGAGCGTCTTGCTTCACGGTCATAAACCGGATGACTTCGGTGCTAAGGCGCATTGCCCGCTCCATAGCGGCAATTTGGCTGCCATTAGAGGTGAAATTCATTTGAATATAGATGCCTTCCCGCTGTCTATCAATCTCATAGGCAAGGCGGCGTTTCCCCCGATGCTGAGTTTCCAAAATTTCTGCGCCATTATCCCGCAAAATGGTTTGGTACTTCTCGATCGCTTGATCTACTGCCTCGTCATTCAGATCGGGGCGCATGATGTACATGGTTTCGTAAAGATTGCTCATTGAAGTTCTCCTTATGGACAAGATGGCTCTTTCTAAAATGGGTGGAACAGGTGGAGCAGTGCTGAGCGGCACTCAACCTACCGTTAAGTCCACCAACCATAAAAAAGCAAGGACTTATAATTCTATACCAGTTTCTAAACCAATCGCGTCAAATCTACCCGGTCAACCAACAGGATATTGGCAAATCTATGGCTCAGCGTTATGTTCGAGTAAAAGCGGCAGAAAAAATTTATTATGGGTTGTTGCAAATCGATCGCACTGTGCAGGTGCTAGATGCTCCACCCTGGCTTAAGGGGCAGCCAACAGATGCGATTTTGAACCCAAATCAGTATCAGACTTTAGCTCCCTGTGCGCCCTCGAAAATTGTGGCTGTAGGAAAAAATTATGCTAATCATGCCGCAGAGATGGGAACTCCTGTTCCCCAAGAGCCGCTTTTATTTTTGAAGCCACCTACAACGGTGATTGCGGCAGAAGCGGAGATTTTCTATCCATCGCAGTCCGAGCGGGTGGACTATGAAGGAGAACTAGCATTAGTGATTGGCGATCGCGCCTTTGCCTGCACGCCCGAAGAGGCTCACAGCAAGATTTGGGGCTATACAATTGCCAACGACGTGACCGCGCGAGATTTGCAGCGCCAAGACGGACAGTGGACTCGTGCCAAGGGATTTGATACCTTCTGTCCGCTCGGTCCGTGGGTGGTGCGTGAGATTAATCCAGGCGCAAGGCTACAGACGTTCCTCAATGACAGTCCTACTCCAGTGCAAACAGCCGCCATTAGTGACATGGTGTTTACGCCAGATGTATTGGTATCCTACATCAGCCAGGTGATGACGCTATTTCCAGGAGATGTGATTTTGACAGGCACACCGGATGGAATCGGCGCACTGCAAGTCGGCGATCGCGTCCGCGTCGAAATCGAGGGGATTGGCTTTTTAGAGAATACCGTTGCTGCGAGACCTCTAAAACTTGATTAGCGAACCTGCATATGAACGGCATCTGAAATAGTCGGAATTTCCGCATAGCGTCCCAACGCCGATTGAATCAGGGAGTACCCGATCGCCGCGATCGTGCCTAGGAAAACAGCGTTAAATAGCGTCTGAGTCAGCAATCCTCCCATACCAAAGATGGGCGCTAGAATCGCGCTCCAGATAATGCCAATCAAACTCAAGGCGATGGAGAACAGGAGCGCCTGCATCGTATTGAAGCGGATAAAGTGAGGAATGCTCTCGTTTCTAACCACGAGTAGGTAGAGCGCAAAAAACACAATGAGAGACGCAAACGGAATACTGCCATACAGCAGAAACAGGGGAGCAAGAGGAACCGCCAGAAGCGCAAGCAGGGGACTGAGAAAAGAGCCGCTTAGAGGCGCTGCGACTAGCACAACCAGATCTAAGAGGGGTAGAAAGTAAGCAAGACAAGCAAAAATGCGATCGGACACTGTAGTAGACCCGCGCCAAGCCATGAATAATTCTCCTAAATTTCGCGTTAACCAAAGTGCTATTGTGCTAAGCACAGAATAGCGCAGTTCCTGCGTTCCTGTATTGACTCACTATTTGTTGCTCAACGTTGATTACTCAATGTTGGTGACTCGAAACCCCATCTGACATTGGTATTGCGCCGGAAGATGCTCACCGCGACGGCGAATAGTTTGACCGCAGCGCAATTGTCCCTGCTGCCAGCGAGGCTGTCCGCTCTGGTCAGCGAGTAGGCAGGTCTGACAAACTTGCTCTGGAGAAATGGTGCGATCGCCTATGAGGATGACTAGCATAAATACCTCCTCAGTTGAAATTTGAAGAGAAAAAAGTGTGGTTGTATTGGCTGTTTTACCCAAAACCAACTGCTTGATATCAGAGATGGCTTAAAAGTTCGCCCTAGCTCTTGAAGTCAGATTGTCCCAATTCTAGAGCAGGTTTATTGAGACGTTCGGTAATTTTGATACCGCTTAACGCAAATTCTAAAAAGATTGCTTTACGGTGTGGCAAATCAACCGTTAGGCGCTCAGAAAATTACTCATCCAAGAAAAGTGGGGTTAGTTATAGCAAGAACCGCAACAGACCTGAAGTGCTCTTGAGCTAAAGACCCTAAGATTTTTTAAAAGCAAGTTGTGTAAGTTAAGTGAAGCAAGAATCATCAACTTAAATATTAATTATCCAAAAATTGATTAGCTTGATCCGTCTTGCTCCATTTCATCGGGTGGTGTGACTCTGCCCCGGCGTTTTCGAGCCTCCATCGCTCGCTCCAAAATAGAGAGCAATCCGGGAGATTCTTCTTGCAAGGCGAGCAACAGGCGTTCACCTTCTTCGAGATCGCCGGGATCTTCTCCGGTTTCCATCACCATTTTGAGACGAGGCAGCGCGAGTTCGTCTACAAGCTGGACAAGACTGTGCAGACAGCGATTGAACTGGCGTTCGGTTAATGTCGAATCTTCTAAAGGAAACTCGATAATGGCGCGAATTTCGCCATCGGAGGGATCATACTCCCACTGAAGCATTTTCGTTTCCCAAGAGATGCAAAGCATGGTTTGAAGGATCGCGGCCTTGTGGGGATGGTTTTTAACGCCTGCTAGTACCCGAGGCGCAAAAATCTCAAAGAATTCACCCTCCTCATCTAGCTGAATCACAATCAGGAAGTCTTCGATATGCTCACCGTAGACGCCCGTAAGAATGCGCCATCCTTCCTGGTCTACCTTATATTTCCAGCCTTTGGCATCTAAATAGCTGGCAATCTGCTTTAGCGTTGTACCCATAGCTGTTTCTCAATCGATCAGAATCTATTGATGAGCGAAATTACCATACCATAGCTCAGTCTAGCTGTCGGTTGTCAGATTTTGCCAACGGGGTTGAAGTGGAGTGTTGTACGGCGCGATCAACTTGTTCTAGCAGAGCGGTGACGGTTGAAGAATTGTCTAAAATCACGTTGGCGCGATCGCATTTGTCTTGAATTGGCATTTGGCTTTTAATTCGGGCATGAGCCTGCTCTAAGGTCAGCCTTTCTCGCTGCATCAAGCGTTGAACCTGTTGTTCAGTAGAGGTATAAACCACCCAAATCTCATCCACAACGTCCGTCAGATTCGCTTCAAACAGCAGAGGGATCACCAGCACAATAGCAGCGTGAGGGTTGGCTGAGCTATCTAAAGCGTGACATAAAGCATTGCGATCGGCAGTCATCGCTTGCCGCACGTAGGGATGAATTTGTCCTTCTAACCATTGGCGCTCGGTTGGGTTTTGGAAGACAATTTCTCCTAAATGACGGCGGTTCAAGGTTCCATCAGAATGTAGAATCGTACTGCCATAGCGATCGCGAATTGCAGCAAGTGCTGGGCTTCCCGGCTGAACGGCATTTCTGGCATAGAGATCGGCATCCAAGATCGGCAAGGAATAGCGCGTCGCTAGATAGGTGGAAACGGTAGTCTTACCCATACCAATTCCGCCTGTTAAGCCAATGATTCGGGGATGAGAGTGTTCTGTCATAGGGACGCCTGCAACAACGCTAACGCAAGGAAATAAGAAGGCAAATCAATTCATCATTCCTTTCTTGAGCACCAGCTTTCTTGAGTACCAGATTGTGCCGAACGATTCGCTTCTAGTGTAGAGTGCAATCTGATGTTCTGAGTCGTGGCTGAGCCTGCTTTGCATTATCTAATTTTGGCTGGAATTCTTCTACTGGGGACGACATTCAGGTTTTGGAACTTGGATCTAAAGCCTTTGTGGATGGATGAAGTGATCACAGCATTATTCAGTTTTGGACGCAGCTATTATGATGTTCCGTTAGAAAAAGCGTTTACGGTTTCCGCCCTCGATCAGATCTTTCAGCTCGATACTGCTGCAACTTGTAGTGGAATTGCTCAAACCATCTCAGTTCAATCGGTTCATCCGCCCTTGTTTTTTTGCTGGTTGCACAGTTGGCTTCAATGGACAGCCCCGTTGCCGCCGTCTTGGATCTGGAAGATCCGAGCGCTCAGCGCGATCGCAGGAGTGCTTTTAATTGGCATTACCTACACTCTCAATCGAGTAGCGTTTTCTAAAACGGCTGGATTGGTCGCTGCGTTATTCATGGCAGTCTCTCCATTTGCCGTCTATCTATCTCAGGAAGCGCGTCACTATACAGTTCCGATGGTGTTTGTTGCGATCGCGCTCCTAGGATTAGTTCAAATTCAGCGCGATTTACAGCACCAACAGATCCGCTATTCTGTCTGGTTCGGCTGGATTGTGGTCAATGGACTCGGATTTTATGTTCACTACTTTTTTCTTTTAGCGACGATCGCGCAAATCATCACTTTAATTCTTTTACAAGCATGGCAGAGCCGGTTAGGCAGAAGTCACCGTCGAAATTGGCTCGCAATTATCCTTTCCACGATCATGATTGGTCTGCTGCATTTGCCTGGATTGTCGACATTTCTAAGTCATATAGGACGGTCTGAAACCGATTGGTTAGAAGTGCCACAAACAGGAATCTTGAGTGCGATCGCGCCGCTCTATCAGCTTGCCGCCGGATGGCTCGTAATGGCGATCGCGCTTCCAGTCGAGAATCAGCCCTTGTGGATTGCCATTCCTGCTGCTGTGTTGATGCTGCTGTTTGCAGGATGGTTGGGATGGCGAGTCGTTAAAGGATTACGACGGCTTTGGAACAATCCAAAAACGCAGTGGCAGACCCTAACGCTAACCGGATTTGTGCTATGTAGTGTGCTGGAATTTCTAGCGATCGTTTATGGGTTGCATAAAGACATTACCCAGGTTCCGCGCTACAACTTTATCTACTTTCCAGCCGTTTGCGCGTTAGTTGGAGCCAGCCTTTGTGCGAAAAATACAAGTGAAGATAGAGAGATATCAACAGATGAGAAGCCAACTTCAATCCCATTCATAATGGTGCTGTTGGCGGGCTGTTTGAGCTGTATCTTTGTCGTCTACAATTTAGTTTTTCTCAAACCCTATCAACCTGAGAAAATTGCTCAAACCCTTAGCGCTTCTGGCTCATCTCTCGTCGTGATGGCATACGGAGATTTTCAAGATATTGCCTTGGGTTTGAGTTTTGCATTGGCATTACCGAAAGCAGAAACGTTTACCTTTGTGAGCAAATCTCAAGGATACGAAGCGACATGGCGAACTCTTGCAGCGCTCAATCCTCAGCAACCTCACCAAGCCTTGTGGATCATCGCTCCAGGACTGAGGAAATCAGACTTTCCGGCAACGCTTTCTACAGGGAGAAACGGATGCAACCGAAATCCAGTCGCTTATTACCGACTTGGAATTCCCTATCAGAAGTACGATTGCGGCGAATAAGCGTTCCATGAGTCTTACGGATGTTATCAACCGCGTGTTTCACTACATCTCTATCAATTCGCCATTGCTGATTTGCAAAAGCGTTGCGGAAACCTGATTTCTGGCTTACTCATCAAGTTGCCATAGCTCTTTCGTATACTCCTCATCCAGCACCTTCTTCGGACGCATCACCAGCACAACCCGTCCCAACAACGCGAGATCAGGCGTGTCTTCAAACCAGCGCAACTGAAGCTGCTCATCTTCCGCAACAACAAAATAGCTATCCTCCTGCCACTGACGCTGAGCGCGATCGACTAACACGATCACTTCTTCCGCCGCTCCAGGAATGGGATTGGGCAGCTTCTCACTGTCGCACAGCAGCGCGATCGGATCTTCTGCACTCCGCACCACTTGCCACCCCGGTAGCGTCACCCACGCTCCTGTACCAGAAAATTGCACCATCTGAAAGACTCCAACTGCATCAACAAAAGGCACAGCGTCCAAGTCTGCTTTGCTGAGGGGAAGCTTGCCCACGACCGGAACGATTCGAGGCAATTCTTCATCTGACTCTAGCCGATAGGTAGGTAAACGCGGAGCTAGACGCTTCGGCGTAACGGTGAAGTCTGTTAAGAGTTGCTCAATCGCTTTGCGAGCGGTAGCGCTGTGGGCAAATCTCAGACCCCTGGCAATAAGTCGCGATCGCTCTTGTAGATCACTGATCTGCTTTGCGGCTTTCCACGCTTGAAACGCAACTGCATCACCCGGATGATCAGTAAACGCTTCGTTGGTTCCCCCAAAGCGGGAGAAATCTTTCACCGCGCGAGCAATTTCGTGGGCTTCGTCAGCGTCGAGTTTGTGACTAAACAGGAAGTCAGCGGTGGCAGCGCGATCGCGTTGAGTCAAAGTTCGCAGTTCGTATAACACATCACTGCTTTTGCGCCCAAAAAATTCTTTTGCCGCATCAGACACGCCCACGGTTAGCATGGTGTCATACACTTGCGACGCTACGATAATTTGATTTTGCTGAATCGGCTCAAATCCAGTTTCCTCAAAGATAGCTTGTGGACTATACCCAGCTTTCTGAAGTGTTTGGCAAGCGTGCGCCCATTCAACCCAGTTTCCTTCTTTCCGACGCAGCAATAACAGTAGCTCGTCTGCGTTCGGCAGATTTTGCGGTGTGTCGTTCATCCTTCTCTCCTTGCGTTAGCGTCGCCATCGGGCATTCTTCCTTGTGAAGCGTTACCGAAGACATCCCTTCTTATACCAAGTTTCGGGCGTTGCTTAACACTAGGCGCAGCCACAGAAGTTGCACTTTAGCGCTAAATGCGGCATGATTGAGAGGCGCAAGGGGCTATAGCGCAGTTGGTAGCGCATCTCAATGGCATTGAGAGTGACCTTCTATGCTGTAGAAGTAACTCCATTGAATA
>NZ_JCACKG010000102.1:0-12600 GCF_059505265.1 Myxacorys chilensis
CACTTCCCTCATCCGGCACTCTGTCTATTTTCTAGCTTTGCTGTCACCCTGTGAGCACCATTTCTTTTCTCCTTTGGAAGTTCTAGAAGTTCTGGAAGTTCTGTATGGAGATCACTGTAGCAGGTATGGATTCATTTTGCATCCATAAGATGTTATTTGCCCCGCCAGGCTGTAAAATTAAAAGAATGAAACCCTTACCGTACAATGAGATGCAGAATGTAAATGTGGTTGAAAATTTGGCACGTAAAGATGAACGAGTCTCGGTTCCATTTGATCCAGAGACTTACGATCGCATTGAGAAAATGGCGGAAATTGAAGATCGACCAGTAGCGCGTCAAATTTCGCTGCTGGTCAAAGCAGCATTGGAGTTAGTAGACGAGCAAGGGTTTCATTTAATCAACGGAAAGCTCAGACGAGGAACGTTTGAAGAGCTGGATACTGATGATTGATATCTCAGAACTCCCCTCACTATTCAAGTCTTAATTCTGACACTTTCCTTTTTTTAGCTTGCACCGTCACTTGACGCGGCACATTCTGATATTTCGCATTGACATAGCTTTGTAGCCAAGGCTCTGAAACATCTGCAACTCTGGCAATCCCAGTGAACGGAAGCTTCTCCAAAAATCTTATGTACAACTCTTATTTATATAAATGTACATAAGATTTTTTGATGCAACACGGCAAAGCACATTCTGACCTACTCGACCCATAGATTCAACTCTACAGTGCTGGTCGTCTTATTCCAACTCAAGCTTAGTTTGCTGAAGTGCAGCTTTCTTAGAATCGTCTTGAACATTAGAAACAAGCGCATCCAACTCCATCTCTAGTTGTTCAACTGACGGCAAGCTTTCTTGCAGCTGTTGGGGCAGCCGATGCGTTGAAACCGCGATCGGCGTATTAAGATTGCGGAGTGCATACTCGGCTTTTGTTTTGCTTTTTGACTTGCAGAGAATGATACCGATCGTCGGTTGATCATCGGGGTGGCGGAGTTGATCATCAACCACAGACACATAGAAGTTCATCTTGCCTGTGAACTCCGGCTGAAATTCACCCATTTTCAGGTCAATCACAATAAAGCATCGAAGCTTTAAGTGATAAAAAAGCAGGTCAAGGTAATAATCCTCGTTATCCACCTCTAAGCGGTACTGGCTACCGACAAACGAGAATCCAACGCCTAGCTCCAGTAGAAAGTCTCGAATGTGCGTCACCAATCCCTGCTCTAGATCACGTTCTTGGGCGCTTTCACCCAATGATAAGAAATCAAGGTGATAGGGGTCTTTAATTAGTTGCTGTGCAAAATCGGACTGTGGTTTTGGCAGAGTTCGCTCAAAATTCGTAATTGCGCCGCCCTGCCGCTCAAATAGCTTACTCTCAATCTGATAAACCAACACATCGCGGCTCCAACCATTCTCGATCGTTTTCTCGCCGTACCAAAGCCGCATCTTCAACGATTTAAGCTTCTCCAGCAATGCGATGTTGTGTCGCCACGGCAATTGTCCAACGTTGCGTTGGACAATTTCTTCGTCCTCGTATGCCTCAGCAAACGCCCGCATATACATAAGATTCGATCGAGAGAATCCCTTCATTTCAGGGAACTCACGCCGCAAATCTGTAGAAAGCTTTTCAATGACTTTTGCACCCCAGCCTTCTTGCTGTTGACGGGCTAAAATCTCCCGCCCCATTTGCCAATAGAGCAGAATTAGTTCGCGATTTACAGCAAGCGATGCTCTGACCTGGGCAGCACGGATCTGCTCTTTCAGAACCTGTAAGAAATCGTTGTAGCTATCTGGTAAAAGGGAAGAGCGTTTAGACACAGGAAGAACGTAATAGCGAAACAATTGTTCTACACAAGTATGCCGCATCGAGCAGCCAGATTGGTTTCTTAGGTACGCTGATTCAATTGAAGACGTACCCTGTTATCTCCGTTGTTTTTAGGGTGCATATTACTGAAAAAGCCTATGAAATTCAGCTTTATGCACCCTAAATCCGAATCCACATCATTTAGTCCTTGCCTTGCCCAAGTAAAACGAGTGGTAGGTGTCGCCCGATCGAAATCGAAGATAGGCATATGGACCACAACCGTTAATCATCTTCAATTCGATATTCCCCCTAGAACCGCGTGTCCCTGTCCGTAGTATTTTCTCTTCACGCTTTACGTCCCACTCATCCGGTCCTGCCTCCAGTCGTTGTTCTTCTGCAATCAATACACCCAGTGCCTCGCGCAAATACACCATGTTCTCCAAACTGAGCGTGTAACAGTCTTGGAGAATACTTTCGACAGTGGGAATGTCCTGCTTACAACTTTTTCGAGGCATGAATAGAGCCTAAACTTAGGGTGCAATTCGTTCAAAACCGTGATATGCGAAGGAAAGTACTCTCCCTAAACCACTGAATTCACTTCAAATTTTTAGGGTGCATTAATGCATTCCCGAAAACCTTTTTAAGCTGTATGTACCCTAAAATGATCTGCGTAGTACATCTCCAAAGATCACAACTCCAATAGAACTCGAATCTGTGTTTGATGTTTCGGCTGGATAACCCGCTCACCTTTTATCCACCGCGTGATTAAAGATCGATCGACCCCTAAATCCTTCGCCAGTTTTGCCTTAGACCATCCTTTTGCATCCAGCGCGATCGCTAGCTCCGCCCCCGTAAGTTCTGGAAATCGCTCTAGCAAACCATCTGAGGCAACCGTTAAATCTGAACTACGTTGAGGATTTGAAGCTCGAACCGAACCTAATTTTTCCTGAATCAGAACCGTGGGTTTAATGATAACGATCGCTTTTAGCCACAGCGTTAACCAATTACGAGGACGGGTTCTGAGTTGCTCAGGCTCATTTGCTAAACTCCATTCCGGTCGAACGCATTCCGGATAAGTATCATCATCAAATTCAATTTGCCATCCTAATTCGTGTAGCGTTAACAGCGCATTATCCCATTGTGTAATTAATGCATTTCTCCGCTGTTTACTTTGCTGAACCACCGACATCAACTCCTTTGGTTCTAAGCGCTCCAACAACGTTCCAACTTCATACCGTCCATCCTGTCGGATACGGCTCATAATCGTTAGAAAGATTGCCAGCTTGGAAGCTAACCGCTGACGATAGGGATTGATTTGTAGCGTACTCTTCGCTAAATACCCGTACTGGCAAAGGGCAGTTTTTCCACTGAGATCTCTACCGTTTAGAAACTTCTCTGTCCAGCTTCCGGGGCGTACCTTGATATATAACTCATCTGGATCGCCTGCCTCATAGCTTAACGCGCCAGCCTGCTTAGCATCCACCGTCAGCGCCAGTTGTCCCGAATATTCCAATTCCTCAAGCAACCACATTGCCCCCCTCGCCACGTTATAGCGATTCGCTCCAACGTTGATGTTACTGATCAACACCGACAAACTACAAACTAACTCCACCAAGTTGCCAATCTTTTTCAGCTTTTGACCGAGCGTAATATCCGTCCGCTTATCCCAGCCAAATAGACGAATCAAATCGGTTCCTTTCAATCGGATTTGCTGTTCCCAAGGCTTCTCCGAGTCAGTGGCATAGGAAGAGAAAATGAGAAGGACGTAAGCCGCTTCTGGACCAAACTGCTGAATAATTTCCCATGCCGCTTTACCAGGCACTAATTCAATTTGTTGGTTCGATGGACTTTGGCGCACAATGTTGTGCTGAATGAATCCCTCACCAACTAACTTTTTCCAATATGGGTACTCTCCCTCCTCCCATTGATTATTAATCAGCGCTTGTGCCCCAGTAAGAATCGGATAGCCAGTTGCGACTCGTTCAATCTCTCGTTCTTGAAATAAAGCAGGATCAGTAGCTGAAGTATCAGGAGATCGAATTCCTAACAGTTTCTCAATGTCCTCGATTGAGAAAGCTGACCAGTCAAGATGCCTTAACCATTCGCTTGCTGTATGGAATGCACAGGCACTAATGACGATCGATTCGCGCCACGCCTCTTCTTCTGGCAATGCCGAATCAACTTCCACAGTTAGAACACCCGGAATCGAGCAGTCTGGGGGCATTCGCGCATCTAACGCCCATTGATCAAGCCGAGTCGTCACCCAATGCGCTGTTTGCTCCCAAAATGATGCTTGTTTTAGAACCGATTTGAATAGTTTTTCAAATCGAGTGAGCGATCGCTTTTGTAGGGCACCAACCTTTTCGGTTTCGTTATAAAGATTGATGAGTTCTGAATCCCCTTTGACTTGAGACCGCAGTTGGCGCAATCGATATTGATTAATACCAGTAGCAACGTGAACCAAAACGAGATTAAGAAAGGATTTTCCGCGACGCAATCTCTCAGCATAATCCCGCACTCGCTCCGATACACCAACAGAGCATAAATCCCCAGACATACTGTGCGGTTCCTTCATAATGGCGCTCTGCACAATGCCCCTCGACGCTTGCACCTTTGGCGGTAGTTGCAGGGTAGAACTATCCTCTCTTAATGTTGCCGATTCATGTTGAGGCGATTTGTTTTTCTTGTGCTTCACAGAGGTTCCCAACATCACGCAGTTTGCCAACAGCAGCATAGAACTCGAATTAGTATAGCTGTTGCCAAAGCAAGGCAAGATTTACGGCACCGAATGATGTCAACGCTGTCAACAAAAACAGGCCATCAACACACTTCTTCTTAAGCTATAAGCCTTAAAACAAATACACCGTAGGGATTTCACTGATAAAATCCAAAAGTGGTTGTTGACAAAAACTCTAGAATCAATTGACTAATCTTCTAGAATGTACTGACCTGAGTAAGCAGTTTAGTTCTATTTCAAATTCCTCAGATGGAATGAAAAACTCTAAATTTACTTTGAAAATAAGCAATTTGCGGTTAATCCCACCGCTTTACTACAGTGGAGTACAAAGTAAATACTTCATAAAAATTCACATTTTCGCTGATGTTGACAATGTTGACTCAGCTTCTAGAATAGGCTGACCAACTCTTAAAACAGTTGAAATGTCATTGCTAACCACATCCTTCTCAAAGAAAACAAGATTGCCTGTATTTTGCAACCCTTTCTTAAAGTGTTGACAATGTTGACTCAGCTTCTAGAATAGGCTGACCAAGTTCTTTTGATGTCGTTACTGCTTTAGCGCCTAGTTCACACTGTTGCCAATGTTGACAGAAATTCTAGAGTCGAGTGACTAGTTGCAAAGCGCCTACCAATGTGACTCTAGGATCATCAGACGTGATCTTCAAAGATCAGCGACATAGATTCTAGAATCGCCTGACTTAACATCTCCCAAATTCAATCAGTGGGCTATTTACAGACATTGTTGACAAACTAAATAGCTATTTGGAGATCGAGACTGTTGACAAGCCAAAAACTCTGATCAGCGCATGTTATACAGATCGAGTTCTAGCATCTCCTACGGAGTGTGTTTAGTACATCGCTTTTGATGTCTTCGCACTCATTAAACATTGAGCTATGGCAACGCAACATTTTCCATCCTTTGAAGGTGTACGCGAGTGGACTGACAAATTCCTCGCACTTTTTCCACATCGCTATGACTACATCTGGGCAGAGCATCCTCACGCCGGCGCAAAAGTTGATTGGCAGACTGAAACTCGTCATCCTCTCAACGATCGTTTAATTCAGCAAGGCGCATACCTTTACGGGATTCGCTTCGGCGCAGAAACCCAGTACTGCTTGCTCGATATTGACGCAGGAAGCTTGTATCACCCAAACCGTGATCCCTTTGCCCTTGGTCGCATTACTGGAGCATTAGAGCCCCTAGGACTGGTTGAATCGCTCATTTGTACATCAAGCCATAGTGGAGGCTTGCACCTCTATTTTCCATTTTCAAAAGCTCAAAGCAGCTGGCAATTAGCGATCGCCGTTGCCACGATGCTTGAAAACTCCGGCTTCAAACTCGTTCCAGGGCAACTTGAGGTGTTTCCCAATCCCAAACCCTATATTGCCGACGGAACACCGAGCCTGTTCAATGCTCATCGGCTACCACTTCAAACCGGATCGTATCTCCTCAACGATGAATTCCAACCGATTTGGAGTACCCAACAAACCTTCGTCGATCGTTGGCACTTCGCGCAGAGCCGGAACGATCTAGATACTAAAACCCTGAAGCAAATCCTCAAGCAAGCGAAACGGCAGCTGTTCCGGGTATCAGGAAAAGCAGAAAAGTTTATCAATGACCTGAATGCAGAAATCGAACTCGGTTGGACTGGATATGGGCAGACTAACCGACTCTTGGGGCGCATTACGATGCGATCATATATCTTCCACCACATTTTATCTGGTGGACAACCACTTGCAGGCGGTGCGCTCATCAAAGAAATTGTCGAAACGGCAAAAGCACTACCTGGTTATCAAGAGTGGTGCCGCCATCAGCATGAAATTGAACAACGCGCCGAAGAATGGGCACGCTGCATTGAAAATAGCCATTACTTCCACTATGGGGATCAGAATGGGAAATTCAAAGCAAAATCTCAAGATTCAGCATTAGACAAGGCGGTTGAACAGTCACCTTCTTGGAATCAACAACAATCAGCATCAGCAAGGGATCGAATTAGAAGTGCGATCGCTGACTTGCTAGAAAAAGGAATTCTCCCGACTCAAGCAACACAGAGATTCAAAGTCTTACTTCAATACAGAATTGGAGGAGGTTCTCTATATCGTCATCGAGATCTTTGGCATCCTCAATTTCTCATGGCTGATTCTCTAAGCTATATAGAGGAATTAGCACCAGAAAGCAGCCCTCAAGATTCTACAAGCTTATTACCTAATGATGGCGGTAATACTTCTCCTAGTCATGATTCTGGTCGTTCTACAGGCGAAGATTCTGCCTCGATAGGCGGTAATTCGTTGATTCATCGCAACTCGGATTCCAGCACAGTGAATGCCAGCGCTGAATCTTTCCAGATATTATTTGATGTTCAAGGACAGCGAGAAGCCTGTGAGGAAGCTGTACAACTCGCAACGAAACATCAGCACCGAATTCAATCTAATTCACCAAGTCAGGTGCAAATCGAGCGAATGCAGCGATTTCTGAACTCTGGCGATCCGATTCTGATTGCAGAGGCAACGGCATGGGAACAGGTTAACCCAGGCTTTCTACGGGTGAATGAACCGCGACTCTCTCCACCCCAGAATTCGCAGCGTGAGAGTCAATTCGATCGTTTAGAGATCTGGGCAGCAATCCAGATTCAGATGGTTCAGTTGAACTGGTCGGTTGAGCAAGTCAATCTCGCGCTCTGGCGACACTTCACCCAATCTTGTCTAGCTATGCTGAGTGATTTAGAGGTGTGGCATTTGTTCTTTAAAGGCAATGGCTAAACGTCCTAACATCGATAAACTTCGCACTGCCTTGGGACAGCTAACCCTAGCTCAGGCAAAACAGCTTCATGCGGAACTCGGTGAAATTGTGCGATCGCTAGAACAGCAGTCCGTTGAACTAGAATCCACCAAGGCAAAAGGACGGGAAATCATTGAAACTCAACACATCGACGAGCAGTTGTATCAGCTAGAACTGGTTCGCTGTGGGAAAGTGGGTTGCAAATGCGCTGGAGACAACGGAGATCTACATGGTCCTTATTGGTACGCTTACTGGCGTGAGAACGGCAAGCTGAAGAGCCGATATGTTGGGAAACGGCTTCAACGCATCGAGAGAAGATAGCAATTTAAATCGTTTATTTTCTTATGTAATTTAGCAGCTTCTTATGTACAAGTAGAATTCAAGATCAGAGTTGTACATAAGAAAATTTCGATTCCCTTGTTTTCTTAGAAGGACATGCAACAATTTAAACAGCACTCCACTCTGCTAAATCGATATGGCTCATGCGAAAGGCTTCGGTGTCAAATTCACTGCCAATCGAACGACGAACAACGTAACGCATGGTCAAAGCTGGCAAGAAATGCCATCGCTTGACCTCGAGACGCGGATTCAGCTTTGGCACGCCGGATTGCTGCATCTAAAATTGCCAAATGGAGTTAAAGCGCGATCGCTCACCCAGGAAGAGAAACATTGGCTCGATCGTGCGGCGGCAGCTGAGTACATCTCCCCCCAAAACAAGGGGCTTTCCGCCATTTTCTACACGTCGCCGCCTCCAGCATTCCATTTAGATAGCGCCGATTGGTATCTTTGCCCAAACGACTACTGGAATCGTCCACCTGCCCTTCTGAGTACGATCGTGCAAACCTTTCCTGCCGACCTATTTCAGCTGTCGCAAGGGAATCAACCGCCCGCCTTTTATCCAGACCGCACACCTCAGTACACCGACGCCCAAGAAACCGTAATGCGATCGATCTTCCGAGAAACAGTGCGAATTGGGTGGTCGCTGCCCCAGTACAAGTGGTTCATCCTGGAGCGACTGCGAAAGACCACAGCACAAGTCACGTACGATGAAGCGATTCAAATCCTCGCGCAGTTGCAACAAATTGAGAGTGAGCCAGACGATTAATACCAACTCGTTCATCAAGCGGCAGGGAACCATCAGATCTACATTTCTGATATTGTCCTTTACTCATCGCTCCTGCTGCTGTTTGGGATGAATGTATCGGTAATAGGTAGACGCAGAGATTTTCAGCGATCGACACACATCTTCAACGGTTTGTGTCGGATCGGCTGCCAACGTCTTTCCAATGCGGATTTGTTGGGGGGTGAGCGAGGGCTTACGTCCTCCTTTTTTCCCTCTGGCTCTTGCACGCTTTAAACCAATCCGTGTCTTTTCAGTCATCACCTGCTGCTCAGAGTTCACTAATGCTCTCAGCACTCGCAGCATTTTAGACCGATCGTAGTTGCGCGTGTCCAAGTCTTCTTCCAGGCTCTTGAAGCCCACCCCTCGATCATTCAAATCAGCGACCAATTCAAGCAACGGTTTGAGGGGTTTGCCAATCCGGTCGAGTCGCCACACGATGAAAACATCTCCGGGGCAAGCGGACGCGATCGCTGCATCTAGTCCAGGTTGTTCTGCTCCTGGCTCAGTTGTAATGTCTGTCCAAATTCGGTTGCACCCCGCTTGATTCAGCGCTTCTGTCTGGAGATCTAACGTTTGGTCATCTGGCGAAATTCGTCTGTAGCCGATCAACATGCACTGGTGTCTGTAACCTTCCTTAATATCTTTCTCCAGATAAAGAGGTGAACCGGAAAACTAAGAATTCTCGTTTTGACAAGGGTTTTGACAGACACTGAGATCAGATTGTTCACTCGAAAATATCAAACATCTTGCTTATCAAAAACACACCTTTTTGACAGATAGAAGTTTTGAAAAAGATACGGAAAGAAAAGCTAAAGACAATCTTAAGAAGCGTGGTGATGGCTCAATCTATCAGCGGAGTGACCAGTATTAACAATCACAACTTCATCACTATAAAGCGTTCATCGTATCGAAGTTAAATTCAACATCACACGAACCATGAATGAGATTTCTTCTCTTCAAGATTGCTTGCTAAAAGCCTAAAAGACTTAACCTATCGTATTTATAGCTTGTATGGGTGCAGAGATCAGAGATGGCTGAATCACCGTCTAAAACAAGCTTTTTCCAAAAGAACAGAACGTACCAAAATCCGTAATTTCTCTAGATTATTTCCGTAGAGTTTTTTCTGAGGAAACACAGTAGTCCTGCACTATTTCAACTTGTAAACTTCGTCAAAAATTTCATCAACCCCATTAAGATAATCTTGTTGCGAACTTCACAAGGCTGACGCATTCAATCAGGGTTACCTTTCAAGTCATCACCAAACTCATTACACACGCATTAACGAAGCCTTGACTGGCATTTGCACAAGAATTTGATGTTTAAAAATGAGGAGTCAAAACGATGGAGTTTCCTTCGTTGCATTCCCGCTCGGCGCAATTGACGCGATCGAGCAAAAGATACCTATTCAGCCAATTCATTCCGTTTGTGACTTGTTTGGGGCTAACCGCTTTGCTGGTGATTGCTCATTTCCCCATTTCAATTGGATTGATGCTCGCTCTGGCAGCGCTCGTTCTTCGGTTTTTCGAGTGGATTCCCATACTTACTGCTCATCCGTGGTTTCGGCAATGCGGAGGATGGAGAATGTTCAGTGCGATCGTGGGTGCATTGTTCTTTGCAGGTATCCTAATTCACTCCGGTCCTGCGTCAGCTCAACTATTCAACTCCGCCGAACAGCAAGCCACCAGCATTTTTGGACAATACATTGATAGTGGCATCATCACGTTTCTGTTTGGCTTACTCAGAATTGTGGTCTGGATCACGGCGGTTGGGTTTGTGCTATTTGCTGTTTATCAAGCGCAGCGTGGAGAACAGTGGCAACCCTTGATGCAGAACGCCTTTATTGTAGTCGCCGCTGTTGTAGTTGTAGAAGGATTGAGTGCCATGTTCTTCGGCGGCAGCACAACTGCGACACCGACATCAAGGTAGGTGATCATGGCTGAACGCGCGAATCAATTTCGTCCAGTTAATCAGAGTTTGGGTAAGCAACCCAGCTTAGGTCCGATTCCAGCTGCTTTACTTGCCCCATCACTCGTCATCCTGGTTGGTTCCTACTTTCTAGTCCAGGTTGTGCTTTCACTCAGATTCGTCTGGTTTCTGCTGGTGAGCGCTTGGGGACTGAGTACTTGGTGGCTTGTCGTAGGCGAAAGAACCTGGAGATTTACGAATAAATTTGTCTCACCTCCCGGCTGGAATCGAGGCTATGTTCACTACACCAGTTGTTTAGAGCAAGAAAATGACGAAGAAACGAGTCAGCACTAAGCACTATCATTTCAAGCCCTTTGAGGATGAATCCCATTTGGAATTCATCTGTAGTCTAGAATTACGAGGTCGGAATATCGGCGCGTATTTGCTCAAAAAAGGGCGTAAGTACTCATTCGTGTTTGCCTTCCAGGTAGCAGGGATTCACACTTTACTAACCAATGGTCAAGCAGAAAGCGTCCTTGCTCGATTGGAAGAAGGATTAAAAGGGTTACGCCCAGGCGATCGACTTCGCATCCATCTGCGCTCGTTTGCCAATGATATCGATCGCCAACAAGAGCTAGAACATCTCATCGACTCGACTGAAAGTTTAGAAACTCAGTTCTTACTACTCGCACAGCAGCGATCAACACGGGAATTAACCCTGCGCGGTGAACGACAACCGAAGCAGATTTATCTGTTTGCAACCTACACAATTGAGCCAGGGAGGGGAACCAGCAAAGATCGCACAGAGAAGCTATTAGCGTGGCTTGTCAATCAATACGAGACGCTCAAGGGTATGAAGGAATCGAAGGAGAAAGCGCATTATTTGGAGCTTTTAACTCAAGCCTTCACGGATGGCTATTTGTATTGGGAACAGCAAGTCAATACCCGTATGGGACTTCATGGAGTTCCGATGACAGCAATCGATCTCTGGAACTATGTTTGGAGTGACTTCAATACTCGGCAATCACTGCCTTTACCTCAGTGCTTGATTCTTCAAGAAACTGCGGGAACGGCTAGCTTAAGGGAAGAGATCCGAGAACCCTATCATGCGCTCAGTGTGTTAGTTCGAGGGGAAAACGGTAGACCAAGCCATCCGAAGGCAGATCGAGAGTGGGCATGGGTGAAAGGCAAATTTGTAGGTGCGATCGCGCTGGAGTCAAAACCGCCCGGATTTGCTTCGCTCGAACATCAGCTTTACTACCTCTGGAAGGTATTCTCTCAGTTTCCTGACTGTGAGTTTGTCTGCGAACTGGCGGCGGCTGATCGCGTCATGACTCGAATCACCTTACAACGGCTCACAAAACAGAACTACACCGCCACGTATCGAGCTGCCGAACTCAAAAATGTTGATGTGCTTTCGCAAATGCGGATGAAAAAGGGGGTCGAAGCTCAGGAGAAAATTTATGAAGGTGCAATGCCAATCTGGGTTTCAGTCGTCGCACTCATCTACCGTAATGACCCGTATACACTTTCTGAAGCTTGTCAAAAGCTAACAAATGCCTTTCCGCAAGGTGACTTTATTCGAGAAACTGAGATTGCTTGGTCTTTATGGCTAAGGTCATTGCCAATTGTAGATGACTGGTTACTAGGCGACGATCGCAAGCAACTCTATCTCACTAATGAAGCACCCGGATTAATGCCCCTTGCCTGTACTAGACCTGTCGATTTACGAGGAATAGAATTCATTACTCGTGAGGGCAATGCACCACTTTTAATTGACTTTATCACCAAGCATCGCGGCATTTTCATCATGGGAGAAACTCGCAGTGGTAAGTCGGTTTTGATGTCTGATATCTTCACTTGCGGTATTGCTAACGGAATGCACGTCATTTCACTCGACTATCCAAAATCTGATGGCACAACGACCTACACCGACTTGGTGAGGTTCTTTGGAGAGCAAGGTGCTTACTTTGATATTGGGTCAGAGGCAAACAACCTATTTCAGATTCCAGATGTTCGTCATCTTCCCGAAAAGCAGCAGGCTGAACGGCTCGATGACTACAAAGAGTTCCTGGTTAAAGCGCTCAACATTATGGTAATGGGAACGGAGACAGAGGGGCAACTTGGAAAACGAGTTCATACGGTTCTATGGCAAGCGATCGCAGCCTTCTTTAAGGATGCGCGAATTCAGATGCGATATAGAACCCATTTGGGATCTTACTCATTGGACAAGCGCTTCAGCATCAATCGGATGAA
>NZ_JCACKG010000103.1:0-11611 GCF_059505265.1 Myxacorys chilensis
GGTGACTATGAGATCTCTTCAATCTGTTGCGATGCTTTCGGGTCTTGCTGCTTTAGTCGTTTCTCCGCTGTTCGTTGGAGTGGATGCTGCCTCGGCTCAACCTGCTCCTCGCTATGATCGCAGTTATGTGGGCGCTGGCATCTCTGGTGGTGTGCTCAGTGGTGGACGCGGCAATGATGGCACTTCCTTTGGCGGGAATGTTCAAGGTCGCTTTGCCATTCCCAATACTCCTGTATCTGCGCGGGGTTCCGTTTTGTTTACGGGTAAGAATAGTGCAATTATTCCGACCCTGACCTACGATGTGCGGTTGAATGACAAGTCCAATTTGTATGCTGGAGCTGGCTACTCCTTTGTGCAAAATGGTGGGGTGACGTCTCCGATCGGGAATCAAGATGCGGCGGTGCTGACGGCGGGAGTTGAATCCCAAGTGGCGAAGGGCATCGTGGTGTACAGCGATGCCAAGTATGGCATCAATGCGTTCCGAGGTAGCGATGCGGGTGCACTCAGTCTGCAAGCGGGTGTGGGACTGGAGTTCTAAGCTTGTTCATCGCACACAAAGTTACGGTCTTAGGGTGCTAAAGATCCTGAAGAAATGACAAAAGAAAGAGTTCCCCCTCTGGAGGGGAAACCCTTTCTTTTATCAGCGTCTGAGTGAGTTCTAGGTTCACTGCTGCAATTTGCGTGTGCAGTTGTCGATCTCACTTTCCCCGGTTCATTCAACCAACACATAATACAAGCGTGTTACAAACTCTGGCTTAAAGTCGGGCTAACGGCAGTACTACAATACCCTCAAACTCGCATTCTCTTGTTCCATAGCCGCTTAAAGACGACAGCAGCACAACGGGCAAGATTAACGTCATGCCTTGGACTTGGCATGATCTCATTACCTATCCCACCATCATTTGATGCATTACCAAAATGCCATACTACTCGAGCAGACTCAAAGTAGACTAAATTGATGCCTAAGGTGTTTATCGTATGAAGCCTGTAGGCATTTTGAGATTCATAATGCAGAAGGTCTGAATTTATGCCAGATAATAACAATGATTTAATTGGTCTCACCGAATTGATTGAGCAGATCAAGCAAGACTTGATGTCAGCATCCCTTGATCAACAAACAGAGGTGCCTCTGTTTGGAATAAGCGCCGTCGAGTTAGAGTTACAGGTTACGGTTAAGAAAGAAGGGAAGGGAGGACTTAAATTCTATGTAATAGATTTTGGCGGTGCTGCCAGCCGGGACGATGTACAGAAGGTGAAAGTATCACTCTCGCCCCTGTTGAGCAAAGAGCAGCTTCTGAGCCTTTATAAGCAACGCTATCCAGAGAAATGGGAGGCGTTTCTGGCGACAATTAGCGACACGTTATTGAAGGGTAGTGATGACGACCCAGAGATTTAGAAATTGAGATATGAACCGCCGATCCAAACTGCTAGAACTGCTTCTCTCTCCGCTGCTAACATCTAACCACTTTAGGGTGACGGTAACACAATCTCCCGCAGGCGAAGGGTCAGCAGAGTCTTACTTACCGTTTGTAGACGGAGAACAAAACTGGAGATCGACCCTCACCCGCGCTTTGGAGTTGGTTAGTTTTAAGGCGGAGTACTTTACGACGGTTGAGCAAGATTGGATGGTCAAGGCGGATTTGTTAACTGAAAATCGTCAAGCTTTTCACCCTGATCTACGTAAAATCATTGGTCAGGCGCTTTATCGTGCTTTGATTCCTCCCAACAGCAAGGTGGAGCGGCTTTTGAATGAATCGATTCAACTTGCTAACAATTGTGGAGTGCAACTGCTGGTTCAGTTGAAATTTGAAGCGGATACAGTGCAAGTTGCTCATTTACCCGATTATCCCTGGGAGTTAATCCATGATGGGACAGGTTTTTTACTGCACCATCAAGTTGGCTTCTCACGCTACATTGCTTTTTCTGCAGTGCCTCCTAGCCTACCCATGGTTAAGCAAGTTAATGTTTTACTAATCTCCTCTGGTGCTTGCGACAAAGCTTTGGGCTTTAAACCTTTGCCTAAGAAAGAACGAGCGGTGATCGCTGAAACGTTAAAAGCTGCCATTGGGGAACAGCGAATTCGATTAAGGGAATTATCAGAACCAACTCTAGATGAATTAGCTGCTTATCTGACTCAAAACCAGGAGAAGGAAGCACCGCATCTACTGCATTTCGATGGACATGGGCTGTTTGGTAAACAGTGTACTAATCCTGGCTGCCGCACTGTTCACAAGGGAATTAAAAGCAAGAATTGCAAGAACTGTAGTACTTTGTTGCCTGACGCGCAGGGCTATCTGCTGTTTGAGGATGAATATGGTGATTCAGATTATGTAAGTGCTTCACAATTAGGCACAATATTGCAACAGACGCGCCAAAGTGACGGTAAGCATCAAACTGGAGGGGTGGTGGCGTTAGTGCTGAGTGCTTGTCAATCTGGCATGGCGGTAGAAGGAGAATCCGTGTTCCAGGGTACTGCCCAAAATCTCATTCATCATAGGGTTCCGGCAGTAGTCGCCATGCAATATTCGGTGACCTCTGAGAGCATGATCGCTTTTGCTAGGCAGTTTTATTGCTCTATAGGAGAGAAGAATTCACTAGCGGTAGCGGTGAGCCAGGGACGAGCCATGATGCGAGTAGATGGAAACCAGTGGTACCGCCCAGTACTGTACTTACGCTGGCGAGATAACGAAGGAGGACAGTTGTTTGCTGCCTCTGAATCAGATGCAAGTACTCTTAGGAAAGTGAGTATTCCTCAGAAAGCTTACATAGAACAATCACGGGATATGGTTTCTGATGAGCAATTAGAAAATGTATCTTTAGGTCGTGCCAACACACCTATCATAAAGCCAGTCTTAATACTATCAACCCCACAGAAGAATCCGTCACAAAGAATAAAAGAGGTCAGAGAAATTGGAGATGCTCTACGTCGAAGTAGACACCGCCAGCAATTTGAAGTACAAAATAAACTAGAAGTAGGAGCATCTGATTTTTCTTCAGCATTGTCGGAAATTCAGCCTTATATCGTTGACATTGCTGGATGCGAAGATGGAATTGAAGACTTATTTATAGAAGATGATTCTAACAATAAAGAATCGATTCGTTTAGGAGAACTAATATCTAAATTTTTCGATTTTCATAGGAGCGTGGTATGTATTATTTTGAATGGATGTTATTTAGAAGATCAGGCTAGAGAAATCGTTCAGCATGTCGAATTTGTAATTGGGATAAATCAGCATTTAGGAGAAAGGAAAATTCTTGCTTTTCTCACGGAGTTCTATTTTCATTTGGGAACAGGAATAACAATTCAAGATTCGTATAAAGCAGGCTGTTATAAACTTCTACAAACGGGGAGTGATAGTGCTCAATTTCTTACACTTCTAGACAGGAGTAGTGAACTACAACGGCAAGAGCTAGAAAAAGAACTAGCCTCCTGTAATGAAGAGCTAGAAAGTGACCCAAATAATGCATCTTTATGGAGAAAAAGAGCCGATATTCTTAAAGGCTTAAATCGACCTGACGAAGTAACTGAATCATATAAAAAAGCATCTTTGATTGAACCTGGCAATTATGAAATTAGGGCTGAGAAGGGGGATGCATTAGAACAGTTTGGAATGCCTGAGGAAGCAATAACTGCCTATGATGAAGCGCTTGAATTATATCAAGATGACTATGAAGTCTGGTGGAAAAAAGGTAAAGCTCTCGTTGAGGTGAAGAAGTATAGAGAAGCTATGGGATCCTATGAAAAAGCTCTTGCACTTAAGCCACCTTCTCCAACGAACTATGTAATTTATAGGGAATATGGTTTTATTTGTGAAATTCTAGTTCAGTATCAAAAAAGTATAACTTCCTACAAAAACTCCCTGAAACTTCAACCCAAGTATCGGGCAGCAAACTATGACAAGAGAAGGGTATACAGAAAAATGTATTCTGGAAAAAGCTAATTTGTGAGTGTTAGGTTGTATTATATAATGCTGAGACATTCGTGGATTACATATCAATTTCCATTGACTGAAGGCGATGGTGTATTTCAACGCTAACTTTAGCCCCAGGGTCCCTGTCCGGAGCACCCTTCTCTTGGCAACCAGCTTAGCCTGGCTCTAGGCAAAAGACGTAGATATATCTACGGATGTTCTCTTCCCTCAAGATTTGTCCACCTCCAAATAGGTTTGACGCATTGTGATAAAAGCAATACTAAAAAATTATGATTTTATGGATGCTAAGAAGTTTTTCTAAACAGGGTTGCCCGCTAGTTGTTCCCTTTCTAGAAACTAATATTGTAGAAACATAAAGAAGACTATGTTCAACAATAGGTCAGTTAGAAATTCGACCTTGATTCTGTATAAAGATTGTAGTGAGTTAAAGCAAGAATTTCTTTTACTGAAAACGCCGAAGGATGTAGCTAGACTACTAGAAGTTACATACGATCGACTCGTTTACCACCTTTATATATCTTCTGAAAATACTAAATATATTGAGTTTTCAATTCCAAAAAAATCTGGTGATTCTCGGACAATAACAGCTCCCTCGACAGCATTAAAGATTTTACAGCGAAAACTTAGTCAGGTTCTATATAGTGTTTATAAGCCTAGTGATTCTGTTCACGGTTTTGTAGCTGGTCGAAGTATTCTCACGAATGCAAAGCAACATTTACGCAAGAGATTTGTATTGAATATTGACCTCAAAGCTTTCTTCGATAGCATTCATTTTGGTCGAGTAAGAGGGATATTTATTGCGCCTCCTTATAATCTTCCTAAAGAGGTGGCGACAGTTCTTGCTCAGATTTGTTGTCATTCTAATAAGCTTCCTCAGGGTGCTCCAACCTCCCCTATTGTCTCTAATATGATTTGTGTTCGGCTCGATAGGCAACTTCGGTTGTTGGCAAAGAAGTATAAGTGTACTTATACAAGATACGCTGATGATATCACTTTCTCAACAACTCTACCTAATTTCCCGAAAGAAATAGCATTTGAAAGCCCAGGCGGGGATGATTTAGAAAGTTTACTAGGAGAAGAATTAATATTAACGGTTTGGGATAATGGCTTTGAAATTAATGAAAATAAAATTAGATTGCAGCATAAGAATAATCATCAAGGTGTAACAGGATTAACTGTTAATCGATTTCCTAATGTGAATCGTGACTATGTAAGAAAGATTAATTCAATGCTTTATATCTGGCAAGAATTTGGTTTAGCTTCTGCTCAGAAGGGATATATTGAGAAGTACAATGAAAAATCAGGAAAGTTTAATGAAGAAATTCCTCTGTTTCAAGAGGTTCTTCGAGGAAAGATAAATTTTCTTGGAATGGTAAGAGGAAAAGACAATGAGATTTATCTTAAGTATCTAGATTGGTATTGTAGTCTTTCAAACCAAGAAGAAATTTCTAAAGAATAGTTAACGTGAGTTTGGATTAAGCGAAACGTTACCCTGAGCAACGCTTTTGTCACCTTAGTTATCAAATTACTCATATTTTTGTGCGAATGCAATTAACAGCAAGTTGTTTACTGCCACGCAAGAGGTTTAGTTTTGCGAACCTAAGCAACAACTGTTTTATTGCTCTACCCATGCCATTACACTTGCTGAGGAACCGATAGGAAGGTTCTAGCGAAGATCTCAGGCTCCGCCAGAACGGTCCCTAATCTGTAAAGGAGTCCAACGAATCCAACCAATTCTTCAGTAGCAGTTGGTCCTGCGGGGAGAGCCGCCGAAAGGCAACCATTGCCTGCTCCAAGGGTATTGCCGCCGCCCGTGAATCCGCCGCCCCCTGACCTAGAACGACTTCATCAATCACCTGGTCGATCGATCGCCGCTTCTCCTCGGGCGTCACCCGCTCGTACACCCGCCGCAACGTCTGGATCGAATGTCCCATCGCATACGCCAACGCCATCATCTGCTGTTCGTTCAGTCCCATCTCCCCGCCCCACGTCGCCCATACTGCCCGCAGGATATGGGGTGTGATTCGCTTACCGGTCAGCCGATAGGCAGGATTCTCAAACGCCTTGCCAAAACCAACTTCGCTTGGCAATTCACCGGTCAAGGGGTTGACAAACAAGTAGCTCCACGCCGACTGGAAGCCCGTGTGCTCCGGTGAGTTCAGCGGCTGCAATTGGGGGTCCGGCTCGAACTCCATGCGTCCTTTCGTCACCCAGCGCCCCCGCTGCCCCCGCCATTCTTGCACCCACCAGTCATACAGCCAGTCATTCTTGTCGCCTTCGGGCAGCCATTGCCCGCAGAGATACGACTGGTACACGTCGTACAGGCAGGTGCCATCGTCAAACTGCTGGTCGGCGATGACGTATTGCTGAACGCCATAGACCTGTGCTGTTTTGTCCGCGCACACCTCGAGCACATAAACGCCCTTAGGATATTCCTTCCCTTGATGCGTATAGGTGCGATAGAGGCAGTTATCGAGCGGACGACGGTCTCGATCGAGTTCCCGCCACTCGAGGGGAACTTTCGGCAAATACCACCCATCCGGAGGCACATCCTCAGGACGTGTAATCGGGCAATAGGTGGCAATTTTCAGCGTCCGCAACACGCTTTGCCGAGCAGCAGGATAGCTGCTCAAGCGGTGCCAAATCATCAACGATTTTTGACTCTTGGCGATCGCCCGTCCTCGGCGCAGCTGCCCCCATTGGTCACGGAGACGAGTTTCCTTCTGTAGCGGCAGAACTACCTGTTCCCAAATCGCTGCTAACGCGGTTTGACCCTCCCGGCGCTCGATCCACTTGTGCTCGAAGTTGACAACGGTCTGTCGCTTCGCCGTCCACCCGTTCGCTCTCTGCACTTCGGCATCGAGATAGCTGTAGAACAATTTAATTATCGGAATGGACGCATAATCACGATCCAAATCCACCTGGTGTCGGTACACATACTTCGCTAGGGCAATTAAGGCACACAACTTGTTGACGCGAGTCCGAGGACTGGTCGACTCGCAGACGGCAAGCAAAAAGCGATCGTACCTTACCCACCAGTCAGAGAAAGACTGCTGTAAGTGCTTCCAGAGTTGCCGAATTTGTTTTGAGGTCATGTCCTCGAGCTGTTCTTCCTCAACCAAGGGCACGAGGTGCGTGAGCTGAAGTGCAGAGACAGCAATCGGGTGGGCATCGTGTTGCGAGCGGAACCCAAGCATCAGCTCCAGCTCTCGCCGATACAAGTTCATCGAAGATCGTTTGATCGGTTTGAGGTTGATGAGGCGATCAACATGATAGAAGTCGGTGAGAAAGGCATCCAGCGCTGCCAGGTCAGCTTGGAGGGTGAGAGACTGCTGCTCGGGCTGCAATCGATAACGAGAGTACCGCCCGGTGCGATCGGTTAATTTCTGGCTAGCAGCTGCCCCCCGTCCAGTGACGATCGATGGGCAGCGCAGATCAGTGACACTGCGAATGGGACTGGGATACCACGACTGCGATTTGGACCACTCATGCCAGTCCAGAATACGAGGGGCATAGTTGTTGCGGCTGGCTTGTGACGTGCCCAACTGCTCAAAGCCGAGATGCAAGGCTTCTAGCACCCGAACGATGTCGTGAGCCGGCAGCGTCTTGAGAAAGGCGATCGCTACCTCTTTTTCCGCCTGCGTCAGCTTTGCCTTGGGATCTAAACGCGCATGCCCCAAGCCCAAAACGACGATCCGCAAGAGCACCGATTGAAACTGATCCACACGAGATGTGGCTTGATGAGGCGAAAACTGGGCTTGGAGATAGCAGATCTGGTCTTCGGCAGCATCCCAAAGTGTAGGATTCTTTCTCATAATAATGACCTTCAATTTCGAGAGAGAGTTGGAGTGAACAAAATCAGCTTTTATGCAGAAGCTAATAGGCTGATAAGCAAGCAATTTAAGAATTAGTTAAACATGCTTAGCTTTTATTAAAATTAAATGAATTATAAATGAAATGCAATATTTTCTATTTTTGCCTTATGCTAGTAGGTTTTTACCCTGAAATTGGCTTCTGAAAAGCGCTTTAGGCGCTTGAGGATTAAAAATTTTAATAAATATTTGGGATACATGCAATAAATAACTAGGCTTAAATAAAGGCTAAACTCGTGCCATAACTCCTTTATTAAGGATCGAGCAATCGTAAAACTAGAGTTCATTTTCTGTTTTCTTAAGAATTAGCAAATGTTGACGACCTAAGCTGAGAGCTACTCAGATATTTCCAAAAATTAAGCTACCTATTCTGTTGATGTTGTGCCTTTCTCCTTTGCCAAAAGCGTGACCTGCTCCTCCACGATCTGTTGCGGCACTTCGACTAAGATCAACCGTCCTCGCCCGAGTTGCTCGAACAATTCGCTGCGGGAAACCTGGCGATCTCGGCTCAATTGCTCGAGCCCAGCTTGTGCCGTTGGGGTGAGGCTGACAGTAACGTTCCGCTTCAACTCGCCGTACGGGTTGTCAGGAACCCCCCGCATCGATTTCTGCCGCTTGCACCCTTGTTTTTTTTGGTAGGCTTCGCGAGTTCGATGAGCGTGACGGTGGGTCATAAGTTTTCGTCCTGGTGTGAGAAAAGGGGACTGGGGTAGCGGTAGATCATCCGGAGGAGCATAAAAAAACACTGGATCCTGCTCTACAAGGCGTTGTAGAAACAGGATCCAGTGGGTACCTGACGGGCATAAAAATAGTGAAACGATTTGGCGCAGCGCCTGCTCTCGTTGGCTGCATCTAGCAACAGGGTCTGTGAGAACCTGCCAACCATCTATGACAAGACGATATTGGGCTGCCGCTTATTTCGTTTGGTGAATTGTAGCTCAGGTCAGGGCAATAGCAACCATTTTTTTACTGCCACAGTGGCAGTCATTTGACAGGAAATCTGGGGATCAAATAACTACTATTGCCCGACATTAGATTGAACGCACCGCTGGACAGTAGTAAGTCTGCCTTCAACCACAGCTTAAAAATACGTCTACCCAGAAAAGAGGCTGAATAGTTTGCTGTATAATCCTTTTAGCCATTTAATGGGTCAATGCCAAGCCAAATTTTTCATTGAGGAAGATATATACAAGAAACAGATGGATCAGACTTAGGTTTCGAAACTCATCATTCACTAACTGAGGTTTCTGATCGGGTTTCTCTAGTAAAAGTTTTTCATTGAATTGACCCGCCTTGGAATCTAAGTTCTTAAGCTCAAGAACCAACACAGAGAAAGGTTGATCTATAGAAGAATTAGTCGCAAGATTAGGGACTAACAGAGAGATACACTTCATATTCCCTCCCAAGGTGTGAAATTTCTTGCTCTGTAAAGGTTTCGGCGATTTCAGAGGATTAGGATTTTTTGCAGCTACGTCGCTGGGATCGCTCACTGCTTCTGCAATTACAGGCGTTTCGTTGTTGTCCTGGTTGAGGCGGTCGGGATACCAAAACTCACGGTAGCGATAAAGAGTCTGCGTGCTCGTGTGCGCTTCCTGAGCCAGCAGCCGCACTCGGCTGGTGATGTCCGAGGGGAATTGTCCGCTGCTCTGAAGCCGCTCTACAGCTTCCTGAATTCGCCGTTTCGCATCTTCGGCTCGCGCTTGGTTCTGGTTGATGGGAATGACGTCGCTGTTCTCGGCTCCATCGCCCGTGAAGCGATGGGTGTTACGCTGAGGCTCGCTCCCTAGTGCCCACCAGTATTTCTCGGCGGCTCTCGCCCATAGAGTTGATCGCGATGTGATCTCGTGCTGGTGACGGCAGTAGGCTTCGTAACCGGGGGCATTCATGGCGGTAGTTTGGACAAATTCGGCTAAGGCTTCGCCCTGCAATCCCTCGAAGACGACTCCATAGCAGGCGATCGTCTTCAAGAGGTGATTCGTCTGTCCATACCCAGTCCAGCCCTCGTTGATTTCAATCTGCAGGTCGCTGCGCCATTCGTCTACGGCGGCGATGCGATGCCGTTTGCGTTTGCTGCCGTTGCGGCGCGCGACTGCGATCGCTTGGTGCAGGGTTTCGAGGTCTTGCCCGACGGCGGCGCTGTCCCAGTGGCGGAAGAACTGCCCTAAGTCGGTGCCTATAGGATTGCCGTCGGCATCGAGTAGGCAGGAGCCGCTGTCCGGTTGCAGGGGCAGGCGATGGGCGTTATATTCGATGTAGGTGCCGGGAACAGCATAGGCTTTGGTGTTCGGAAAGGTCTCGACTTGTCCCGGAGCGATCGCAATCCCTTGGGCTTCTAGGCACTGCTTCAAAGCTTGTGCGAGTCCGAAGGTGGGCACGGCGTGGGGCAATGGCAGATATAGGTGCAAGCCGCCTGAACTGCTTGATTGCAGCAAGACATGACGGACAATACCAATGGTTTCGAGCGCTGCCAGGATCAGGGTCAACCCACAGGGATTGACTGCTGGATGATAAAGACTTGTCCGGTCAATATCAATGAGGGCATAGGTGGTGGTGGATCCAAATCGCACTCCGACGAGTGTGTTGGAATCGTTCCATCGCTGCCACAGCACGCGTGGACGCAGGGGATGTTTGATATTGGTTATCCACTGCGGCCTTGTCTCGTTCGCTGCGGTAATGACATTCCACCAATAAGGAAACGTCTCGCATAAGCGTTTACCCATTGGATCGAGGGGAAACAGCTCACAACATTGGACCTCAACAGGGTAAGCGCTCATACTGCTAAACCTCCTTAATTTGAGGAGATTTGACTTCAGATCGTTTAATAAAACCTGAATTGTGTAAATCCTTCGTCTCGATGGTTTCCATAGCAGAGTAATCAACTAGAATGGTTTCAGATTCGTCTCAAGCGAATTATTACAATCCGCCCTCGGTTGAATCATTATATTCGCTCTGGGTTAAATCCATGCATCAATATTTTGATAAAACGCTCAAGCAATTCGGTATTACCGGAAAAAAGCTGTCTGAGGTAACAGGGATCAGCACGACCCATATCTCAGAATTTCGTAATGGCAAAACAAACCCATCCTGCGAAATGCTGGAGCGGATGCTAGATGGTGCAGATCAGATCAAGCTGGGCGCAAAACGCCATTTCTGCGAACTTTTAGCAGGAAAAGAACCTCAGCCGATTGAAGACCCGATTGAGCGGTTAGACGATATACAGTTAGCACAATTGCTACTTAGAGTTGCCAATAGACTTGAGAATCGGAAATCGGTACCTCAGGAACTACTTAGCGCCTAAACCATTTAGTCAAATATAGGGACAGCAAACGTTGCAATATCTTGACCTGCTTAGCATTGCCACACAAAGGTTTCAGGATTTGCTTTAGGGAAGTGATAAAAGAGGGATATAGTCACAATCATCTAACTTAAGACGGATAGCTTAAGCTATCCGTCAATTCCAGGCTTTAGAGTGTTTTAATGCTTATGGCTATAGTTTTTCAGACTAAACCTCTTGTTCTAGACCCAAAGCTGTCTTTCCAAAAATCACTGCTAGAAGTGAGGTTCAACCGCTCTAATTCATATGTCTAGAATACAATACTGTATTTGAAGCGTTTCTGTTAAATGAGACTTCTGCTTGTGGGTGCACTTAACCAGAGCTTGAAAAGTAGAACAAGATGCTGGATTACCCTCACTAAAATTTAGCTTTGTTCTTTCTCAATAGCAGGTAAAGACTGTCAAATGACAGCGACATTGGGCTCTTCCGAGCTTTTGGTGAAGCTGAGAAAACGATTGCTGCACTACGTTGAG
>NZ_JCACKG010000104.1:0-11611 GCF_059505265.1 Myxacorys chilensis
GTACGAATTTGGATTACCCATTTAGCTATCGCTCCACACGTCTAGAACACGACCCATTTTGTATTGAAGGCTTTTATCGATCGCCCGTAAAACTCTATCGACGTTGATCCGTGAGGAAACGGAACGACACGACTCATCTCGCTTGTCTTCTGTAACGGTAGATTAAGATCCTTGCAATAACATTGAGAACACTCTCGCTTCGCTAAGGAAAGCGTTACTTTTAGAGGGATAGTGAGACGTTGAAACACCATGAGTAACATCCAACGATATCAGTTAAAATGCACGCTTTCCTTCGGAGATATTTACGGTCAGATCATCGCTTGGTTAATCGTTATTTTCCTAAGTTTGGCATCCGCAATGGCACTCATGGGAGCAAGCCGCCCGATCTACGCATTAGCAACAGTTGGCCTAGTGTTGGTCTTGTCACTACCGTTCCTGCTATTTGCCTTTGTAACGACGCTGCTAAACCACATTGAAATTGCGGAAGCAGATCCTGTTTCTCAAACCACCTTACCGACAGCGAGCCAGAGACCCGCGACGGCAAATTCGTAGTCAACAAATTCGTAGTTCGTAAGCTACGAGTGATGCCAAACTCCTGGCGTTGACGCTTATCTCAAATTACGAACTACGAATTTGAAATTACGAACTATCATGGGTTGCGTAGAGTTTTGAGGCGATCTTGTGTCAGAAAAGCGGAATCGTTGGCTGATAAATGTGGTGCTGATTGTGGCGACGGTTGGACTGCTGGGGGTAACGATGATTCCCCTGCTAACGTCTGCGCTGAGTGGCGATGCCCAATCGAAAGCCAGCCCTAATCCCAGTCAGTCGGCTTCTTCCGACGGTCGCAAGGTAGAGCTTGAGGCGCAAGCAAAGGGCTATGAGGCCGTGCTGCAAAAAGAGCCAGACAATCAGGTGGCGTTGCGCGGCCTGCTTGATGCGCGGCGGCAATTGAACGATCCAAAGGGCATGGTAGAGCCGCTCGAAAAGCTTTCACAACTCAATCCAGGCATGACGGAATACGCGGTGCTGTTGGCTCAGGTGAAGCAGTATAACGGCGATCACGAGGGGGCCGCGCAAACCTATCGCGAGGTGCTGCAAACGAAGCCTGGAGATCTACTATCGCTGCAAGGATTAGCAGATTTGTTGGTGAAACAACAGCGTCCTGAAGCGGCGATCGGGCTGTTGCAAGACACGCTCAAGCAAGCCCCTGCTGCTAACAAGAACCAAGCGGGAAGTGTAGATACGACAGCCGTACAGGTGTTGCTCGGAAAGGTGTTTGCAACTCAGAAACGCTACGACGAAGCGCTGAATGTGTTTAATGAGGCGATGCGGAGTAACCCAAATGACTTCCAGCCTGTGTTGTACAAAGCACAAGTGTTGAAAGAGCAAGGCAGAGACGATCAGGCGAAACCGCTCTTCGATAAAGCAGCGTCTTTAGCTCCGGCTCAATTCAAAGATCAGATCAATAAATTTGCGGCGGCTCCTCCGTCCTCAGCGCCTAATCCTTCCGCGCCAAGCGATGGATCAAATTCCAGTAATCCTGCTACTGGTAATTTTGCGGCTCCAGCGAAGCCTGAAAGCAGTCCTGTCCCCGCAACGAAGAATTAACTGCGATCGCTCGCAGTGTTTAACAAAGATAGCGGCCAGATTTAGCAGATCTGGCCGCTATCTTTTAAAAAATCTGTTTCTAAACTTTATGCTTGGGAATCTCGCTGCATCAAAGCGTCTCTTGCCTGCTCGCGATCGTCAAAGTGAATCTTCTCGGTTCCCAGAATTTGATAGTCTTCGTGTCCCTTGCCTGCAATTAAAACGCCATCTCCTGGTTTCGCTTGCAGAATTGCGGTGTGAATTGCCGTGGCCCGATCTGCAATCACGGTTGGCGTGATGGAGGCTGGAATGCCTTCTACCACATCGTCTAAAATTCGGGCTGGATCTTCGGTGCGGGGATTATCTGAGGTGACAATAATTTGATCGGACAGCGTAGCGGCAATGTTGCCCATCAAAGGGCGCTTGGTGCGATCGCGATCTCCCCCGCAGCCAAACACACAAATCATTTGGCCGGAAATAAATGGTCGCGCCGCTTTCAGCATATTTTCTAAACTGTCAGGCGTATGAGCATAATCAACAATCACGCTAATGTCTTGATTGGGGCTGACTTGGACTTGCTCCATGCGGCCTGGCACGCCAGAAAAATGAGGGAGCGCTTGCGCGATCGCATCCAGCTCCAATCCCAACTCCAACCCCGCTCCTACGGCTGCCAACAGATTTGCCAGATTGAACTGACCAACTAACGGCGACTGAAACGGCACGTCTCCCATCGGGGTATGCAAAGTTCCGCTGACTCCGGCTGGACTGTAGCTCAAATCGCTTGTCCACAAATCGGCGGGTTGCTGTGTGCTATAGCTCCAAACGGGCTGCTTGATTTGTTCAATCAGACGCTGCCCATAGGGATCGTCGAGGTTCACGATGGCTCGTCCTTTCAGATAAGACGGACTAAACAACAGCGCTTTTGCCGCAAAATAGTCTTCCATGTCTTTGTGATAGTCGAGGTGGTCTTGCGTCAAATTGGTAAACACCGCCACCTCGAACGGACAGCCTAGCACTCGCCCTTGATCGAGCGCATGAGAACTGACTTCCATTACCCCATACTCACAGCCTGCTGCGATCGCTGCCGCAAATTGCTGCTGAAGTTCTACCGCGAACGGAGTCGTGTGAACTGCCGTTTGCTGAAACCCCTTCCATCGTGTGTAAAGGGTTCCGAGCATTGCCGTATCTTTACCAGCTTGATTCAACAAATATTCGATCAGGTGAGTAGTGGTGGTTTTGCCGTTGGTTCCTGTGACCCCAACCAGCTTCAGCTTCGCGGCGGGATGATTGTAAAACGCAGTCGCAAGGTGAGCGCAGGTTTGGGTTATGTCGATCGCCGGAATCACCAACGGCGCATGGTCTGATGCAAACACCGGGTCGCCCATAGCTCGACTGGCAGCTTCGGGAGAAACAATTGCCGCGATCGCACCTGCCGCGATCGCTCCTTGCCAAAAATCGCCCCCATCCACGCGAGTTCCTGGCATTCCGATAAACACATCTCCGGGCTGACAAGCAAGCGAATTGGTTGTTAATCCTTTTACCTCTGCACTAAAGGCTGGATGAGTTGGAAGCTCGCCCAAATTGGGGAGCGTTGCCAGTAACTCTCTAAGCTGCATACATTCACTCCTTGCCTGTGAGGATTGTCGGTCTACTGATTATCAACCTGCTGAGCAATATTTCTGTAACAGGCTTTCCAATTGTTGAACAGTAGCGCGAGGGGAGAGCCGAGGCAAGGGCACAAGCTGGGAATTTGACGGATTTTCTAGAAATAGAACTGGAATTTCGTATTGATAGGCTTGAAACCACTCCTCACGAGTCGTAATATCGCGCATTTCTAATTCAAACGTCGGGTGCTGGACTTGCCCTAGCTTTTCCTGCAGTCCTTCGCAGAGGTGACACCCTGGTTTGCTATAGAGAATGAGCTTCATGATCAATCTTAGAAACGCCTTGCTGTCTTCTATTTTATCTTTGAAGATTTATCTTTGGAGGGGTGTTGCTGATTTGGGTAGAGGATGTGAGGATGAGGGCAACAGCAGTGGGTAAAACGGTAAAGACTGATTTGCTTTCTAAACGCTATGCTTTTGTAGAAAGCAGCAATCGCTCGTCCTACAAACTCCGAATTGGTGAGCGAGAAGTCCGGATCAATAAATGAGAACTCTTCAGCCATAAATGAGAACTTCCTGGTTACAAGTAGGAACTCTTTGGTTACAAATGAGAACTCCCTGGTTACAAATAGGAACCCTTTAGCCACAAATGAGAACTCCCTGGCTGCAAATAGGAACTCCGAAGCAGTAAGCCAGGACTCATTATTTAACGTGAATTCGGGATAAGACGATTAGAGCGGGTTGGGTGGCGTTGCCACAATTCGGGGGACTTTCCCCCCGCGCCCCCGCCTGTCAGGAGACGGAAGCCGTCCCCCGACACCCCCTCGCTAAAGGAAATGAAAGGGGACGGGTCGAGAAGCGAGGGCGGTTGGAACGTGGCTTTGGCACTGATGGCTTAACCTGAATTGACGTTATTTAAGCGCTACTAACTTTCAATGTGAAACGTGTATGGTTGCCGTCATCCTCGCTCTTTAAGATAGCTAACAGGCTTTCCCCGTGTATGAGGAAGGCAAGAGGTGAGGAACAACCCTACCCGCATTCAGCACCGCTTCTGAAAGTTATTCTTGCCGTTTCCAAAGACAAATCAGAACAAAGGTGGTGTGAGAGTCTGTTCCCAAAAATTGCGGCTGCAAAGAGTGATTCCTTGCAGCCGCGATTCTTATAAAGGTCTAGGGAGGCAGACTCACTCTAGCTTGTGGTTGCGGAAAAAGAGCCGGAAGAAGAGTTTCTCTGCCTCGATCCAAACAAACATCAGTAAGCTGACTCCAACGCAAATCAGGAGTTCGGTAGAGCTTAGAAGGTGCGTTCCAAAGAAGTCCCGTAACGGTGCAACATAAATGAGCGCGAGTTGTAGAAGGCTGGTCAGAATGACGGAACCCCACACATAGGGATTGGTGAACGGGTTGAGTTCGATCGTTAGGCGCGTGTTAGAGCGGATTGCGATCGCGTGTCCCATCTGCGCCAAACATAAGGTCGTAAACACCATCGTTTTCCAGCGTTCCGGGTCGCCGCTCTGCTGCGCGTACTGGTATGACCATCCCATCAGCCCGATCGATAGAATTGCTAAGACAATGCCAATTCGGATCATGTAAGCGCCTAATCCACGGGCAAAAATGCTTTCCCCCGGATGGTTAGGCGGACGATTCATCACATCTGGTTCTGCGGGTTCGACGGCTAATGCTAATGCCGGTAGACCGTCGGTGACTAAGTTCATCCATAAAATTTGCAGAGGCGTGAGCGGAACACCGCCCGCCCCCACAACCAAGGGAGACGCGGCGATCGTCAAGACTTCGCCAATGTTCGACCCCAAAATGTACTTAATGAATCGACGAATGTTGGTGTAAACGACTCGTCCTTCTTCCGTCGCGGCCACGATCGTGCTGAAGTTGTCATCAAGCAACACCATATCGCTGGCTTCTTTGCTGACATCCGTTCCGGTGATACCCATAGCGATACCGATATCCGCTTGCTTCAGCGCGGGAGCATCATTCACCCCGTCGCCCGTCATCGCCACAATTCTGCCTTTCTCTTGAAGCGCTTGCACAATGCGGAGCTTATGTTCCGGGGCAACACGAGCGTAAACGCTCACGCGATCAACATGTTGCCCAAGTTCTTGAAAGCTCATTTGCTCCAACTCGCGTCCGGTCAACACCTCGTCTCCCGGTTTAGCAATCCCTAAATCTTGTGCGATCGCTTGGGCCGTTAATTGATGATCGCCCGTAATCATCACCGGACGAATGCCTGCCTGCCGACAGCGCACCACCGCATCGCGAACTTCTGGACGAGGCGCATCCAGCATATCAATCAAGCCTAGCCAAACTAACTCCTTTTCCGTCGCTTCGTCGGTGCCTTCACCAGGAACCGTTTGCAACGGTTTGTAGGCAAACCCCAACACGCGCAGACCGTTTCTCGCCAAGCCGTTGTTGCGATCTAGAATTTGCTGCCGTTGGTTGGGTGTGATTGGCTCGACGCGATCGCCAATTTGAATTTGGGTGCATCGCTCTAACACCAGTTCAGGAGACCCTTTCGTAAACAGCAAATAGGGCATAGATAGAAAATCGGTTTCAGCCTGCAATAATCCGGCGGCATCTTTCACAATCACGCTCATGCGTTTGCGCTCTGAAGAGAACGGAAACTCTCCAACCCGGGAAAGCTTGCTATTCCACTGGTCGCGCTCAAATCCAGCTTTCGCAGCAACCGTTAGCAGTGCGCCTTCGGTCGGATCACCTAGAATTGCCCACTGTCCGTCTTGCTGTTGCAAAATCGAATCGTTACACACGGTACAGGCCAGGAGTAACGCTCTTAGCTCTGGGTGATCGGTTGCAATCAACTTAGCATTTTCTGACGTTGAAAATTCCCCTTCAGGGCTGTATCCGTGTCCACTTACTTTAGGATTTAAGCTAATCGTGTGCAGCGATTGCACAACCATTTTATTTTGCGTTAACGTTCCGGTTTTATCTGAACAAATGGTGGTGACTGACCCCAGCGTTTCAACCGCAGGCAGCTTACGAATCAGGGCTTGACGACGCACCATCCGCTGCGTTCCCAAGGCTAACGTTACCGTAATGACGGCAGGCAATCCTTCTGGTACAACCGCAACCGCCATGCTAAGTGAGGTTTCGAGCAGATCTTTAAATCTGCCTAAATCGCGAGTCACGATGAGTCCGCCAATCACCACGATCGCAACTAAGATCAGTGCCCCGGCGACCAGAACGTTGCTGAGTTGACTCATCCGTTGCTGAAGCGGTGTTGGTTCTGTCTCCACTGCCTGCAACATCGCGGCAATTTTGCCGATTTCAGTTCGCATTCCGGTTCCAGTGACTAAAACCGTTCCCCGACCCTGCACCACTTCTGTGCCTTGATACACCAGATTAATGCGATCGCCGAGTGACGTGTCTTCCGGCAAATGCACCTTCGCATTCTTATTGACCGCTTGCGCTTCTCCAGTCAGCGCCGATTCTCGAACCTGTAAGTTGATCGCTTCGACTAAACGACCGTCTGCCGATACCTGAACCCCCGCTTCGAGCAACATCACGTCGCCCGGCACGAGATCTTTAGAATCAACTTCGATCGTCTTACCATCTCGCAACACGCGCACTCTAGGCGATGCCAACTGCTTAAGCGCCGCGAGCGCTTTTTCGGCTCGACTTTCTTGGAGATAGCCCAAAATGCCGTTGAGAATGACGATCGCAAGGATGGCGATCGTATCTTTAAAGGGAATCTCCCCTGGTTTCAGCGCTCCATTTCTCCAGTCCAACAAGTCCAAAACACCAGAGATCAAGGCGACCGCGATCAGCATGATCAGCATGATGTTTTTGAACTGGTCGATAATAATCTCAAACGTGCTACGTCCGCCCGTTTCTTCCAATTCGTTCAGACCGTATTTTCCTTGACGATCGCTGACTTGCGATTCCGACAGTCCGGTATGCTGATCACTTTGAAGTAGCTCTAGCGATCGCGGTGCTTCTAGAGTGTGCCAAGCAGTATCCAGCTTTGGTTGAGCGTGTGCAGACATAGAACGAGTAGGTAGAGAATGAATGCTTACAGTTCCTCATGATAGTGCTTAACTAAAAAATACAGCACTAAAACTTAGTGCAATTTTTTAACTTAGATTATAGAATCGAGACATCAAGCCCTTTGGTTTCAGCTATCTAAGGTCTGAACTGTCTACAGAGCTCTATTTTCCGTGATGGTTGGAAACCCGTTTAGTTTTAAAGCGTTGGTGGGTCGTCGATTGGAGTTGCGGCAGGTCAGCCAAATTTTGGCTGAAGATGGCGATTTGTTATTGGCAGGTGTTCCAGGCATTGGTCGGCGCACGCTAATTCGAGCGGCGGCAACTGAGGCAAAGGCAAGGGTGATCGAAATTGATTGCCTTCGTGCAACAGACTACAGGCGATTTTTGCAGCTGTTGGCTGAGGCAATTTTGACCACGTTTGAAGCAGACGAAGAAGTTGCCTTTATTCAGCACTGGAGTCAAGATCAGCCGTTTACGTTAAAGCCATCCACTAGTGGGCGTTTGGTGCTAGTTTGGCATGTTGCGCCTAGCAAAGAGTGGTTATTGTTTGAAGCGTTGCTGACATTGCCGCAAGTGTTGGCAGAATGGTTAGATTGTCGAGTTGTGCTGGTGTTTCAAAACTTTCCGCACATTCGATCATGGGATCGAGGCGGTAGATGGGAGCAGTATTTGCGCCAAGAGATTCAGCGTCAGTCTCGCGTTAGCTATGCCCTGATTGCCACGGTTGCAGAACGGTGGACGAAGGATGCGGATGTCAAAGTGATTCCATTAGCCCCGTTGCCAGATCAGGAATTACACGCCTGGGTTATTGAGGCAATGGCAACAAAAGATCTCGCGTTTGATCTCGAAACTCAGGCGCTAGAGCTATTTCTGGGCTGCGTTCAAGGACATTTTGGCGATGCGATCGCGCTGGCTCGCCGTGTCTGGATCGAACTCCTCAACAACCCATCTCCTCAAATTCAACCCCATCATGTTTACCAGAGTGCGATCGCGCTGGTTGAAGATCTCTCCGTTACGTTTGAATCACTGATTCTGCTGTTACCCAGTAGCCAGGTGCGGGTGCTAGAAAGTTTGGCGCTTGATCCAACCGATAGCCCTCATGCGCGGGAATACATTCAAAAACACAACTTGTCTCGCGGTGGCGGATTGCAAGGTGCGTTGGCGAGTTTGGAGCAGAAAGGCTTGGTGTACGGAGCAGAGCAAGGATATCGAATCGCGTTGCCGATGTTGGCGTTTTGGTTGAAGTATCGGTTGGGGTGAGTGGCACGGATCTGGTAACAGTTGAATAGCACTCCTGCTTCATGCCGTAGAACGCTAAGGCACAAACACCGTTAACGCCTTCGGAATCAATCGAAAATGAGCAGGTGTATAGGTTGTGATTTCTCCATCGGTATTAATGGCGCGGGGTTTGCGCGTATAAACAAAAAATTCTTTGCCTTGCCACGTTTGCACCCACTTCGATTTATGTTGCGTGCCTCGACGCATTGGTGGCAACACCAGCAACATTTGCCACCAATGCTCAATTTCTAGGCTGTACAAATCGAGACGCTGATCATCAATCGTCGCATCTTCTGCGACTGCCATTCCACCACCATAGTATCGACCATTTCCCACAGCAATCTGAGCTGTTTTGACCGTTGCTGAGCGGCCTTCCATCCGAATTTCGGCGCTAAAACGGCGGCTGTTGATCAATACCTGTAATGCTGTAGCGGCATAGGCAAAAACCCCCCACTGTTTCTTGGCTTGTTTCGTTAATTTACGGGTAATATCAACACTCAGCCCCATACTCGCCACATTAAAAAAGTATTTCTCATTCACCCAGCCCACATCGATCGCATGGTGCTTTCCGTCAGCAATAATTTGACAAGCTTCGGGCAGAGTTTCCGGGATGCCTAATGTCCGGGCGAGATCGTTAGCGGTGCCAAGTGGAAGAATGCCAAGCGGTAGCTTTGTGTCTACTAGCCCCTCGATCGCTGCATTCAGCGTTCCGTCACCACCGCCAATGATCACCAGATCCGCGCGATCGCGATACTTTCGGATCACATTAGGCAATTGTTTGGGATTGTCAGTTGATTCTTCAAACAACTCAAAATCGAGGGCTTGAAGCTGCGCGATCGCGGCATCCAACGCCTCTTTGCCTTTGCGAGCATGACGATTGACGAGAAGTAATGCACGTACCATAGAACAAACCGGGAAAGGACGACGGATAAGCGTTTTTTGACAGTCCTTCTCTCACAGGAGAAGGATTTAGAATGAGGCAGAAGATATGATTTGAGCAGTTACTGCTCGGCTCCTATTTCATATTCTGCCTTAACGCTCTTTTCAATACATTCTTCGTGAGATAGTCTTCACTATCATAGGTGAAGATGGAAATTCGGTTTGGGCTCTGATGCTCAATGGCATCTCAACAAGGCAGAACGACATGACTAGCTCGATGGATCGCACAGCAAGAAGTCCTCGGACGCTTCGACCCTTTGGGGTATATGCTCTGCACGGCTTAGCCGCGCGGCAAGACAAGCTGATCGCGCTCGATCACGTTAGAGGATATCTTCTACAAATCGATCCGCTCACAGATAATACGATCGTTCTTAATCCCCACCACGTTGAACTGTTTGAAGATGCAACAGGGTTGGCGGTTTGGCAGGAGACGGTTTGGTTCACGAAAGAGGATAGCGTTTACTACTGCGATTTTGAAACGTTCTCGCCTCAACTTTTTGCAACGTTGCCCTACCCTGCCGACGGGGTTGGAATTTGGGAATCAACGGTGTATGTTACATGTCAGAAACTAGGTTATATCCTGGTTTACGAACGCGATACGGGTCGAAAGATTACTCAATTCGCGCTGCCAGGCGTCGGGAGTACCAACCTCACGCTGCGAGATGAAGAACTGTGGCTGTGCGATCGCACGGAACAAACGGTTTACTGTCTAGATCGAGCCACCGGAGAATTGCAGTTCAATGTGTTGACGCCGTTTGAGAGTCCGACTGGACTTGCGTTTGCTCCCGATCCCCTCTCGAACCAAGCAACGCTCTATGTTGCCTATGCTGGAGAAGAGGCTTATATTCGCGACAATCCGAACGAAGATCCGAGCCACGAATTAACCTTTCGCGATCGCACCTTTATTCATCCGCTCTACGCTCACTACAACCAACAAGAGCGCTATGCCCTCTCGAATGGATATTTGCTAGAAATGTCCTACATCGAAGAGTTGCTGCCGCTCGATGCTGTGGATTTGGAAGATTTGGAGTGGCGAATTGCGTTGCCAGCGGAAACCCATCGTCAGAAAGTGCGCCATGTTGAAGCGATCGGGCTGCCGTTTACCGAAGAAATTAAAGATGGGCAACGAGTCGCTGTGTTTAAGTTTGCCGCGCTGAAAGCAAATGAGCGACACATCTTTGGCTGGAAAGCCTTGCTCGAAGTTCGAGGTATTAAATATCAAATTAATTTTGATGATACGCACCGAGCGCCTGAGCTGCCGCCAGACTTTCAGGCCCGTTATCTGGTCGATGATGATGAATTGGCGATGGATAAACCCGTCATTCAACAAGCGGCAAAAGAGGCGATCGGCACTGAGACAAATGTGTTGCGGAAGATTTTGAAGATTCGCAACTTTGTCTACGATCGCTTGTCCTATGGAATTAAGCCCCACATCGATCCACCTGATGTGGTTTTAGAACGCGGAATTGGTTCTTGCGGAGAGTATGTAGGTTTACTGCTTGCGTTAGCCCGTTTAAATGGAATTGCTTGTCGCACTGTCGGGCGCTATAAATGTCCGCCGTTCGGCGATCGGCAAAATATTCCGCTAGAGCCAGACTTTAATCATGTGTGGCTAGAGTTTTATGTTCCTGGCTTTGGCTGGTTGCCAATGGAATCGAATCCCGATGACATTATTGAAGGCGGACCTTACCCAACCCGTTTTTTCATGGGCTTACCGTGGTATCACGCCGAGATTGGCAAAGGCATTACGTTTGAATCGCTGCGAAGTCAAGGAATTCCGGTGGGCGATTTGGTCGATGTTTCTGTCGGAGACCTAGCGATCAATCATATTCGGTTTACGATTTTAGGAGAACTGGAATAGAAGAGGGTGATAGGGCGAACGCATACGTTTCTTCATAATTGCAGCTGAAGAGTTGAACTGATACGGAAGAGGGCATAGAATCCAGAACAATCCTGGCTTCGAGGCAAGTTTTTCCATGATGGATGCCGCTATTATTCCGCTCAAAGAACACTTCAGCTCGCTCGAAGACCCACGGGCACAGCACAGCATTGAGCATTTACTCCTGGATCTTGTCTTGATCACGATTTGTGCGGTGATTTGTGGAGCCGATAATTGGGTTGAGATTGAAAATTACGGTAATGTCTCAGACATGTTGTTTGGGTCTAAATGACTAGTCCAAAGGCGATT